>NZ_JBFBCE010000007.1:0-187887 GCF_040689595.1 Streptosporangium sp. NPDC051023
AGATCCTGATGCTCGTAGGCGGCCAGATCCGTGGCCCGCACCCGGCCGATCAACTCCCGGAAGGACGGACGGCCCGAAACATCGGTGCGCAGCACAAGCGTGTTGACGAAGAACCCGACCAGATCATCCAGCGCGTCGTCGGTGCGCCCGGCGATCGGCGTGCCGATCGGGATGTCGGTCCCCGCCCCCAGCCGGGACAGCAACGCGGCCACAGCGGCCTGCACCACCATGAACAACGTCGCCTGCGTCTGTCGGGCCAGGACCAGAAGCCCCTCGTGCAACTCCGGCGAGATGGCGAACGACAGATGGGCGCCGTCGTATCCGGCGCGCGCCGGTCGGGGCCGGTCGACAGGCAGTTCGAGCTGGTCGGGAATGCCGTCCAGGGCCGCCGACCAATAGGCGAGCTGCTGGGCCGCCAGACTCCCCGCGTCCCGCTCATCCCCCAGCAGGTCACGCTGCCACAGCGCGTAGTCGGCGTACTGCACCGGCAACGGCGACCACACGGGCGCCCGCCCCGCGCAGCGGGCGGCGTAGGCCTGGGACAGGTCGCGGAGGAGAACTCCCGTCGACCAGCCGTCGGAGGTGATGTGGTGCATCACGATGACCAGTACGTGTTCCACCGGGCTGATCCGCAGCAGCCGTCCCCGGATCGGCAGCTCGCTGGCCAGGTCGAACGGCCGGTGCGCCGCCTCCGACAACGCCTCCCCCAGCCCCTCCTCGGTAACATCGGCCACCTCGAGCACCGGACCGTCCTCGACCACCCGCTGATACGGCAACCCGTCAACCGCGGGGAAAACCGTCCGCAGACTCTCGTGCCTGGCCACCACATCACCGACCGCCGCACCCAGCGCCCCGGCATCGAGAACACCACGCAACCGCAGACTCATCGGCACGTTGTAGGTCGCGCTCGGCCCCTCCCACTCATGCAGGAACCACAACCGCCGCTGCGCGAACGACAACGGCACCAGCTCAGGCCGGACAGCCGCGTGCAGCCGCGTGTGCCGGGCCTGGTCGAGACCGGCGGCGGCCGCGATCCCGGCGACGGTCGGCGACTGGAACAGCTCCCGCACACTGAGCTCGACACCCAGCGACGAACGAATCCGCGAGATCAGCCGCGTCGCCAGCAGCGAATGCCCACCCAGATCGAAGAAGCCGTCGTCGATCCCCACCCGCGCCACACCCAGCACCTCGGCGAACAACCCACACAGGATCTCCTCCCGCGGAGTACGCGGCCCCCGGCCCCCGACCTCTCTCTCGAAGACCGGCGCCGGAAGCGCCCGCCGGTCCAGCTTGCCGTTCGGCGTCAACGGCAACGCCTCCAGGATCACGAACACCGACGGCACCATGTACTCCGGCAACACCGCGGCCACCGCGGCCCGCACCGCCTCTGTCTCCGCCTCACCGACCAGATACCCCACGAGGCGATGGCCGCCCGACGTGTCGGTGCCGACCGTGACGGCGGTGTCGACCACTCCTGGCACGTTCCGCAGCGCGGTCTCGACCTCGCCGAGTTCGACCCGGAAGCCGCGCACCTTGACCTGGTCGTCGGCCCGGCCGACGAACTCGAGCACCCCGTCGGGCCGCCACCGCGCCAGATCCCCGGTCCGGTACATGCGTGAACCTGCCGCGCCGTACGGGTTGGCCACGAACCGTCCCGCGCTCATCCCGGGACGGCGAACGTATCCGTGCGCCAGACCGCCACCCGCCACGTACAGCTCGCCCACGACCCCGATGGGGACGACACCCAGGTTCCCGTCCAGCACCAGGGCGCTCTTGCCCGCCAGCGGTCCGCCGACCGAGATGGACGGGCGTCCCCTGTCGGCATCGGTGATCCGGTAGTACGTGGTGAACCCCATGCTCTCCACGGGACCGTAGCCGTTGAGCAGGACCAGGCCGGGAAAGTCCCTGAGCGCCCTGCGGACGTGCGCGACCGACGCGACATCGCCCGCGGTCATCGCGATGCGCAGCGAGCCGAACACCTCGGGCCGTTCGTCGAGCAGCGCGTTGAACAGGCCCGCCGACAGTTGCAGCACGGTCACGCCGTGCCCGGCGACCATGGCCGCGATCTCGGCCAGGTCGGTCCGCCGCCCCTGCGGCAGCACGCAGGTCCCGCCGTGCAGCAGCGCGCCGAACACCTCGAGCGCGAACGCGTCCCACGAGACCGGCGACGACTGCAACCACACCTGGCCGGGGCCGAAGTCCACGTACTCCTGGCCGAGGAACGTTGTGGCCAGTGCCCTGTGCGGCGCGGCCACCCCCTTCGGCCTGCCGGTCGAGCCCGAGGTGAACATGACGCACGCCACGTCGTCGGGGCGGACGGCGACGCCGGGGCCCGCGACGGGCGGCATGTCCAAGGCGTCGTCGGCGAACAGCGGCGTGGCGTCGAGAGCCGTGCCGTTCCTGAGTTCCCTGGTGGTGACGACGACGTCGGCGGAGACGTCGCGGAGGACGAGCGACAGCCGCTCCGCGGGGAAGGCCGGGTCGAGCAGGGTGTAGGCCGCTCCGGTCTTCAGCACGCCGAGCAGCGCGGCGATCAGGCCGACGCCGCGTTCCAGGTGCACGCCGACCACCGTCCCCGGCCGGACCCCCGCCTCCGTCAAAGCCAGGGCGAGGCGACCGGCCAGGGCGTCCAGTTCCGAGTAGCTGACCCGCCGTTCTCCCGAGACCAGGGCTACGGCGTCCGGGGTCGCGTACGCCTGCCGTTCGAACAGCGTGTGGACGCCCTCGTCGGCCGGATGCCCGGGGGCGCCCTCGCCCAGGCCGAGCATGTGCCGCCGCTCCGCGGTGGTGAGCAGGTCGATGTCGCCGATCCGCCGGTCGGCGGGCGAGTGCACGAGCGAGCGCAGGAAGGTCAGGAAGTTGCGTTCCTGCGCGGCGAACTCATCGGCGTCGCACGCGTCGGGGCTGGCGTCGAAGTCGACCCGGAGCCCGTCGTCGCCGGTCCTGCCGTCCACCACGACCTGCACATCCTCGACGCGTCCGCTCATGAAGTGGTGGAGGGTGGTCTCCCGCTCACCGAACCGTGTGTTCTGCCTGAACCGCATGATGTTGATCAGGGCGCCGAAGAACATCGTCCTGCCGCCCGGCAGCGACAGGTTCCTGCGCAGGTCCTCGACGCGGTAGCGCTGGTGCTCCAGCACGTCGCGGACCTCGTCTCCCACCCGCGAGACCAGCTCCCGCAGGCTCAGCTCCGGCCGTACGGTGACCCGGAACGGCACGACCTTGGACATCATGCACGGCACGGTCAGCGCCGTCGCGGTGGCGCGACCGGTCACCGGCAGGCTCATCACCACGTCCTCGGTCCCCGTGACGCGATGCAGGTACGCCGCCATGGCCGCGACGAGGAGCCGGGACCACTTCACGCCCAGTTCCCGCGCCAGGGCGATCATCCTGTCGAGGTCGGCTTCCGGCAGGTGGTGGGTGTTGCGCAGGATCCTGGTCGTGCCCTCCGTCGAGGGACGCCCGAGTGTGACGGGGACGGGGTGCCCGGCCAGCCGCTCGCGCCAGAAGTCGCGGTCCCTGACGATCTCGTCGGACTCCAGGTAGCCGAGTTCCTCCTCCAGCAGCTCTGTCAGCGTCCCGAACGGGGTCGCCGAGCTGTACACGGCCTGCTCGTCACGTTCCATGGCCGTGTACAGCTCGGCGACCCGCCGGACGAACAGCGAGTGGCCGAACCCGTCCATGATCAGGTGGTGCATGCGCCAGTACCAGAGGTAACGATCATCGGCGACCTTGAAGAGCACCTCGTTGAACAGGACGTCCCTGCCGATGTCGACCGCGCATTCCATGTCGGCGCGCATCCACTCCTCGGCCGTCGCGAGCGGGTCCCGCCGGTCGCTCAGGTCGACGGTCGCGAAGGGCAGCGGGCGGTCAGGAACGACCGTCTGGTACGGCTCGCCGTTCTCGTCGACGCCGAACCGCACGTTCAGCGCGTCCGTCTCCCGCACCGCCCGTCGCAACGCCGATTCGAACAGGGCGGGGTCGATGCGCCCGTGGATCTCCAGATACTCGCCCCAGTTCATCAGCTCGTTCGACGAACCCAGCTGACCGGCGAACCAGATCCCCCATTGCGCGGTCGACAGCGGAAGGCGCGTCATTTCGTACTCCATCCGTCCGGTCAGTGGTGAGCTGCTTGAGGTATGAGGTAACGGTCAGTGGTTGAGCTGTTCGAGGTAGGCGTAACAGCTGGGGAGCTCCTCGATCAGGCGCTCGACCCGCCCGGGGACGGCCTCCAGGGTCGCGAGGGCGGCGGAGGCGTCGGCGTGCGCCAGGGCGGGAAGCGGCCTGACCGGTTGGGCGCCGAGGCCGATCAGCATGATCCGCCACGAGTACGGCTCGAACCCGTGGAAGTGCGGGTAGACGCTCGTGGCGTCGGGCAGCGCAGACCGCCACCGTTCGAGCCGCTGTTGCAGGCCGGGCGGCAGCGCCCGCGTCTTGGTCGCCTTCCAGTAGGGCGTGTCGTCCCTGCTCGCGGCCCGGTAGTGCAGCGTCAGGAACTCCCGGACGCCGTCCATCACCTCGGCGACGCTGTCGTTGTAGGAGTCGATGATCCCCTGGTCCCAGGTCTCGTCGGGGAAGCTCCTGATGAGCCGCTCGACGCCGTGCTGGATGAAGAAGATCCCCGTCGACTCGAGCGGCTCGACGAAGCCGCTGGACAGCCCGATGGCCACGCAGTTACGCACCCAGGACCTGCGGTTGCGGCCGATCCGCATCCTGATGTGGTTCGCCTCAAGCTCGGGCCGGTCCGGCGCGGCGAAGGCCCGCAGGGTGGCCTCCGCCGTCTCCGGCGAGCAGAACTCATCCGAGTAGACGTATCCGGTGCCTATGCGGTCGAACAGGGGAATCGTCCAGATCCACCCGGAGTCCATCGCGGTCGCCGTGGTGTACGGGGCGATGCCGTGCGTGGCGGTGTCCCGCGGCACCCTGAGCGCGACGGCGCGGTTGTTCGGCAGCATGTCCTCGAAGGACAGGAACTCCTCGCCGAGCACACCGTTGATCAGCATCCCGCGGAAACCGGTGCAGTCCACGAACAGGTCGCCGTGGACCTCACCGTGCTCCTTGGTCACCAGATGGCTGATCCAGCCCCGCTCGTCCTGCCTGATCTCCACCACGTGGTCCCGCACGTGGTTGACGCCCCTGCCGGTCCCGAGGCCGGTCAGGAACAGGGCCAGCCGCGCGGCGTCGAAGTGGTAGGCGTAGGGGAACTGGGAGGCCTCGCCCGTCGTCCCGGTGAGCAGCGACCCGTCGAGGCGGCGTGGTGAGCGCCGCGCGTCGCAGACCGCCGGGATGACCAGGCAGCGCTGGCTGAACTCGTCGACCTTGCCGTCCAGGTGCAGCCACCAGTCGGCGAGGTCGAAGTCGCCGCAGACGGGCAGCCGCTCGAACGGGTGGTAGAAGTGCGTGCCGGGCGCTCGCCAGTTCTCGAACCTGATGGCCAGCTTGTAGCTGGCCGAGCAGTGCGGCATCCATTCGCGCTCCTCGACCCCGATGTAGGAGAAGAAGTGGCGGATCGTGCTGAACGTCGCCTCGCCGACGCCGATCGTGGGGATCTGCGGTGACTCGACGACCGTCACCGACAGCGAGTCGCCGAACGCCTGGTTGAGGTAGGTGGCCGTCATCCAGCCGGCCGTCCCGCCGCCGACGATGACAACGTTGCGGATCATTGCGAATCTCCAAATCCTGACGAGGACGACGGCTGGTCCAGCCATGAGGCGTACCGGCGCTGGCCGTACAGCAGCGGGGCGATCTCCAGGGTGCGGGTGATGCAGGAGACCTTGCCGAGCACCACGATGTGGTCGCCTATCGCCTGCCTGTCGGCCAGTTCGCAGTCGGCGACCATGTGCGTGGCCAGTGGCAGGTGCGGGCCGCCGCATCCGGTCGGCAGGGCCCAGTCCACCCTGGCGAACCGGTCGGGCACGCCCGAGGCGAACAGCTCTGCGGTCGACCTGGCGTCGCGGTGCAGCAGGTTGACCGCGAACGTGCCCGCGCTGAGCACCGCGGCCAGTGTCGGGCTGCCCTCCCGCAGGCAGACGATCAGGGTGGGCGGGGACAGGGTGACGCTGCACAGGGAGGTGCACGTCATGCCCCAGGGCCGCCCGTGCGCGGCGAGCGCGGTGACGATCGCGACGCCGGTCGGGAACTCGGTCATGAAGGGACGGAGGTCGACGTCCGTGCCTCCGCCGGATGCGTGCGTCATGTCGCCCCCGATCCCGCGGTCGCCCACACGTCCTCGAGCCCGAGGCGGCCCGGCGCGTACTTGCCCAGTGCGCTGATCAGCAGCCGCATCTCAAGGGCCAGGCACTCGACCAGGTTGACCAGGCCGTCCTGTGGCGCCTCGTCGACGGCGAGCAACGCGGCCCTGCCCAGCCCCACCGCGGTCGCTCCCAGGGCGAGGCACTTCACCGCCCTGCTCCCCTCCCACATCCGGCCCGAGGCCAGCACGCACGACGAGTGCGGCCCGATCCGCGCCAGGCACTCGCCCAGTGGCAGGCCGACGTGCTGCAGGAAGGAGAGCGGCGCCCATCCCGTGCCCGCCTCCGCGCCGTCGACGGTCACCGCGTCGGCACCCGCCGACCACGCCGTCATCGCCGCGTCCCGCACGTCCCGCACCGGGGGCAGCTTCACCCACACTCGCGCGCGCGGGTAGTTGTTGCGCATCAGGCGGATCTGCTGGCGCAGGATCTCCTCGGTGAACGTGCCGGGGCTGCTGCTCCGCAGCAGGGCGGCGCCTGTGCCCAGGGCGGTGTCGATGACGTAGCGGCCGGCCACCCGGGCCGCGTCGGCCGCGTCCAGCACGGTCATGCCGCCGAGCCCCGGTTTGGCGCCCTGGCCCGTCTTCAGCTCGAACGCCATCCGGCCGGAGACGAGCAGGTCCTGCGTCGCGGGGTCGCTGTAGAGGAGGTTCCACACCTCGGAGTCGGCGTCCTCGGTGTTCTGCTGGACGACCACTCCGCCGTGCTTGCCGCGCAGCTCCGCGACGTAGGCCTCGATCCTGGGCAGCAGGGTCGCCGCGGGGGCGGGGCCGGGGCCGGTGGGGCGGCATCCGTTGACCGAGCCGACGTTCTCGCCGACGACCAGCGGCAGGCCGAGACGGGCCGCCTGTCTGATCGTGGCCAGGCCGAGCTCTGAGCTGGCCACCTCGGTCGAGCCGAGCGCGGAGACGAAAACCGGCAGCGGCGAGGGCAGCCCGCCGATCACGGTGTCCAGCACGACATCGCCGTACGTCGGCTCCCTGCCGAGTTCGACCAGCTTCGCCAGGCGCTCGGGCATGAAGATCGGCGGCGCCAGGCGGGCGTTGTCGAGCGGATCGGACGACGCGACGGGCGGGGCGGGCGCGGCGCCGAAGACCGTGTGCCCGTAGTCGGCGCCCGGCGGGAAGGCGCCCGCGGCGCCGTTCCTGGCCCTGGCCCGGATCTCCTCCTCGGGGAAGCCGGGGGCACGCAGACCGCTCACGGCGAGATCACCCCGGCCAGCTTCGGGTAGGCGGTGGTCTGCCACACGTGGCTCAGGCCCGTGATGTAGCGGGTGAGCCGTTCGAGACCGAGACCGAACCCCGCGCTCGGCCTGATTCCCTCCCTGGCCAGGTCCAGGTACCAGGTGTACTTCGCCGGGTTCTCGCCGGTCTCCCGCATCCGGGTCACCAGCGTGGCGTACTCGAACTCCCGCTCGCTGCCGCTGGACAGCTCGCCATATCCTTCGGGGGCGATGAGGTCGAAGTTGCGCAGCACCCCGCTCCGGGTGCGGCTCTCCCTGTCGTAGAAGCCCCGTGACCCCTTGGGGTAGTCGACGACGAAGAACGGGCGGCTCGCCTTGTGCGACAGCACCCGCTCGCCCGACCAGGTGATCTCGGAGTCGCGGCTCTGCGCGTGCCCCATGGCGGCGAGCTCGGCGATCGCCTCGGCGTGGGTGATCCGGTCGAACGGCTGCTCGAGCAGTTCGGTGAACGCGCCCGTGTCGCGTCCCAGCGTCTCCAGGTCCCCGGCCACGGTCCGCATGACGGTTCCGATCACGTGCACGACCAGCGCCTGCGCGAGCTCCATCGCGTCCTCGCGCGAGGCCTCGGCCACCTCGACGTCGATCTGGTGGAACTCCACCAGATGCCGTCCCGTCGACGCCGTCTCCGGAGGTTCGAGCCGGACGTTCGGCGCGACGCAGAAGATTCGGTCGAAAGTGAGCAGGGACGCCTGTTTGTACAGGATGGCGCTGGACATCAGCTTGAATCGCTGGCCGTAGTAGTCGATGTCCACCTGTTTGGCCCCGCGCACCCCCGGATCGGTCACCGGCCCGATGATCGGGGCCTGCAGCTCGACGAAGTCCCTCGCGGCCAGGAACTCGCGGACCGCGGCCAGGACGCCCTGGCGCACCCGCAGCGCCGCACGCGTGCCGGGGGACGACAGGTGTTCGCGCAGGGGGCCCGGAAGCCGGGCTTCTCCCTGGTCTCCGCCGGATCTCTCTGTGGTCACCGCCGTACCTCCCATCCGGCCCCGGCCCCGGGCGCCTCGACCGGCTCCTGATCGAATCCGTCGAATCTCCTGCGCACCCGGCTCAGGCAGTCGAGTAGTTCGGCGGCTCCCAGGTGCCCGCCGGAGTCATGACGCGGCACGGCCACGGGCAGCCTGCCGGTGTCGCGCCACTGCAGCCGGTCGTCGCTGTCGAGGTAGCTGCTGGCCTGTCCGGCGTTGTCCGGATGCAGGCAGTACGGAATGTCGAGGTAGCCCTTGTGGAAGGCCTGCTCCATCGCCTTCCCGACATCGCCGTCGAGACCGAGGACGGCCTCGACGATGGCCAGGGCCTCGGCGTGGATGCCGGTTTCCGTGACCTCCTCCGAGCCCTTTCCCTCCGCGGCGGCCTCCCTGGCCGCGTGTTCGAGGGCCGCGACGTTCTCCGTGATCGTCGGGATTCGCGCCGACTCTGCGGCGGTCTTCACGATCAGCCGTTCGGCACCCGCCCTGACCGCGAGTCTCGCGGCCTCGGCGAGCAACGCGGCAGCCCCGGCGACAGTTCTGGGATAAACCCCCATGTACGCATACAGCACGACATGCCAGTCCACATCCGGCAGGAACCTGGCCGCGAGCCGCCGCAGGGCGTGCAGCGCCTCCTCGTCCTGCCCCTGGCTGACCTGCTGCGCATAGCTCAGCGAGACGCTGCGCAGGCCGTTCTGCCGGAAGAACATCCCCTCAAGCAGGCTGACCGCGACGAGCAGTCCCGGCGGGCAGAGCTGTCCGAGCATGCAGCCCCCGAACGTCTCCAGGTGCGGCTCCTGACCGGACTCACGCGCGCTCGCGAGCAGCTCACAGCAGCGCTGCCAGCTCCGCCTCGACTCCGCGAGCGGCACGCGGCCGTACGGCAGGCAGTAGGAGACCGGTCCCCCCTCCGACGCGGTCAGCCCGAGGTCGCACAGCCTCCTGAAGATCAGCTCGGGGGCGGGCGAACCGTGCCTGACCTGGACGGGGAACGTCTCGTCGACTATCCCGGCGAGCATCGCCCCGGTCGTGCCCGTGTCATGGGCCACGATGGGATACCCGTTGAGGTCTGCACCGGCCGCCAGCGCGCGCCCGGCCGCGCCGTGGTCGCCCAGTCTCGTGTAACTGTCCAGCGTGATCGTGCCCACCGTGGTGGCCGAGGCCCGTTTCGTCGCGGTCAGCCCGGCCCGCATGCGCTCGGGGCTGCCGAACCCCATCCGGGGCTGCACCACCAACCGGCCGGCCGCCCTCGCGTCCGCGACGAACCGTCCGAACGCCCGCGCGCTCATCGGCTCACCCGAGCCGCCACGGAGTCGATGTACGCTCCAAAGAGCGCCACGTCCACCTCGTCGTCCCCGAACACCGCGGTGAATCCGGCCTCGAGCAGCGCCTGGACCCCCTCGGGGCCGCTGTCGCCCGCGACTCCGAGCTTGCCGCCGATCACGATGGGGACGTCCCGCAGCGCGGGCTCCCCGCGGAGCAGCCGTACCACCCTGGCCCCGTCCGTCAGGCCGTGACCGTTGACCGTGCTCATGACGATCAGGTCGGTGGGCGTGCCGACCGCCGTACGCACCAGGAGGTCATCAGGCACGCAGGGCCCCAGATTACGCACCTCGTGGCCCGACTCCTCGATAAGAAGCTGCATGTAAACCAAGTTCCAGGTGTGCGAATCAGATGATGTGCCGGTCAGCAAGACATTGAGCCGCAATGAACCAATCGCTCGCCCGATGTGAGCCTCCCCTGGTAATTCAGGTTTTACTCTGAGCAGGCTCAGACGCTACTTCCAGCCGCTTGGCGTGGTAGGCAGTTTCATGCGGCAGAATTCAGGCAGTTACCCGTGAGGCTCGGGAAGTCCCGGTGTTTATGACACGATGAGCGAAATCGACGCCGCCATGGGACGGGGTAATGGAGTCTGATCAGGCAGAGGCCGCGCGCTACTTCCCACTTCTCTGGTTCGGCCAGGGCGCCAGCAAGTTCGGCACCGCCATCACCACCGTCGTCATGCCGCTGGCCGCGATCACCGTGCTCAACACCGGCACGTTCCTCGTGACCGTGATCGAGGCGTCCGTGTGGCTGCCATGGCTGCTCATCGGCCTGCCCGCAGGAGTGTGGGTCGATCGCCTGCCCAGGCGCAGGACCATGCTCGTGTGCGATCTCATCTCGGCGTTCACCCTCGCCACGGTGCCGCTCGCGGCCTGGGCGGGCCTGCTGACCATCGCGCACCTGATCGCCGTCGCTCTTCTCCTGGGCACGGTCGCCGTCTTCTTCTCAACGGCGAGCCAGGCCTTCCTGCCGAACATCGTGCCCAAAGACCGGCTGCCGGGGGCGAACGCGAAACTGCAGGGGACAGAAGCCGGGGCGCAAATCCTCGGCCCTGCGGCCGGCGGCCTTGTCGCGCAATTGTTCGGCGCCGTGACCGGCCTTCTCATCGACGCGGCGACCTTTCTGATCTCGGCGCTCTGCCTACGCGGGATTCGCGCCGAAGAACATCATTTATTCGCCCGCGAAAAACGCGAAACGACATTCCGCGCCGAGATAGCGACCGGCCTGCGCTTCGTGCTCGGTGATCCCTACCTGCGCGTGTTCACCGTTCACGCCGGGGCGTCGAACCTCGCCGCCAGCGCCCTGCAGGCCATTCTCATCGTGTTCCTGGTCCGCACCGTCGGCCTGTCCCAGGGTGTGGTCGGCGTGGTCGTCGGCGCCGCGGGCGTCGGCGGCGTCTTCGGCGCGCTCGTCGTCACCAGGCTCGCCGACCGCGTCGGCTCGGCCAGGACCATCCTGCTCCTCGAACTCTGCGCCACCCCCCTCGCACTGCTCATCCCGCTGACCACCCCGGGCCTCGGCCTGCTCTACCTGATGGTCGGCGGCCTGACGGTCAGCGTCGCCATCGTCGCCAGCAACGTGCTCATCGGCAGCTTCACCCAGTCGTACTGTCCCCCGCAGCTGCTGGGACGCGTCTCGGCCAGCCTGCATTTCGTGAACTTCAGCACACTGCCGTTGGGGGCGCTGATGGGCGGCCTCCTCGCGGAGCTCACCGGGCTCAGGACGACCATGTGGGTGGTCACCTCACTCGCCGTCGCGAGCAGTTTCATCCTGCTGGCGGGACCGATACGGAAGGACCGGTCCCTGCCGGCCCGGACGGCGCTGGACGCCGTCTCCTGAACCCGGGGCACGAGATCGTACTCCGCTTGACCTGCTCCACCGCCTCTTCACGGTCTCAGTCCTGCCACAGGCCCTGGCAGGTCAGGACGGTGTTGTCCGTCCCTGTGACGGCTCAGGTCTGCGCCAGGTAGCCGGCGAGGGTGCCGCGGCTACGTTGAAGGCCGTCGATACGCTGGTCCATGACCGCCAACTCCCGGTCCATGATGGCCCGCAGGTCCGCGCACCAGTCGAATTCCGGCTGATCGCCCCGGGTGCACGGCAACACCACCCGGATCACCTCGGTGGACAGGCCCGCGTTCAGCAAGGCGCGAACCTTCCGCACGGTGATCACCGAGTCCTCGTCGTAGCTGCGGTAGCCGTTCGAATCACGCCTGGAGTCAAGCAATCCCTGCGCCCCGTAGTACCGCAGCAGCCGCGAACTGACTCCGGTACGCCGGGACAACTCCCCGATCAGCATGTGACCCGTCCTGCCCGAGGTTGACCTTCCAACCGATGTGAAGCCCTAACGTCGCGCCGTGAGCAAACATTTCGTGCACATCGTCCGCGGTACCGGCGCCAGGCCGCCGCTCGCGCACGGTGGTGGCAGCGGCGCCGACGACTTCGGCATGACCATCGATGACCTCGCCCGCACGCGATCGACGATCGCGCCGGGACGCGGAAATCGCCGCGTCCCGGTCCGGATCTCTGGAGTGTGGCGATAAATGTCAACCGGCCTGACCCCGAGTGAAGAGCGGCCGGGAGGCGACGCCCTGGCGGCACCGGCGGTCCGGAAGGATCCCCTGGGCTGGTCGGCGCGGTCATGGATCGCGCTTCTCATCTGCAGCGGGGTGATCCTGCTCGACGGGCTCGACGTCTCGATGATCGCTGTGGCGATTCCGGAAATCCAGCATGAGTTCGGGATGGGCGCAGCCACCGCGCAGTGGTTGGCGGGCGCCTACATTCTGGCGTTCGGCGGTTTCCTGTTACTGGGCGGACGATGCGCCGACCTGTTCGGCCGGCGGCGGGTGCTGGTGATCGCCATGGCCGTTTTCGCGCTTGTGTCGCTGCTCGGCACATTCGCCGACGACGCGGTCCTGCTGATCGTCTCACGCTTCGTCAAAGGCGTGGCCGCGGCTTTCACCGCACCGGCGGCCATGTCGGTGCTGACCACGACCTTTCCCGAAGGCCCGCACCGGAACAAGGCGTTCGGGATCTTCAACGTCTTCGAAGCGTCGGGATACTCCTCCGGGCTGCTCGTGGGGGGCCTGCTCGCGGCGCTGAACTGGCGAGCCGTCTTCTTTCTGCCGATCCCGATCGCCGTACTGATCCTGATGGCCGCGTTGCGCTTCCTGCCGCCGGATCCGCCGCGCGCCGAGCGGTCGCGGATCGACATCGGCGGCGCCGCGACCCTGCTCGCCGGGATGCTGCTGCTCGTCTTCACGGTGTCCTCCGCGGCGGATGCGGGCTGGACGTCGCCTCGGACGATAGGCGGATTCGCCCTGTCCGGGCTGTCGCTCGTCGCCTTCATCGTGATCGAGCGCACCGTGCGGGAACCGCTGATCCGGCTGGGCATACTCCGCGACCGGAGCTTGGTGGCCGCCAACGTCAGCATTGCCCTTCTGTACGGCGGCGCCATGGGCTTTCAGTTCCTGCTCGCCCTGTACCTGCAGAACCTGAACGGTTGGCGGCCGTGGCAGATGGCGTTGGTGCTGCTGCCCGCGGGACTCATGGTGGTCGTCATCGGGCCCAGACTCGGGGCTCTGATGACCAGGTTCGGCGTGACCAGGGTGCTGCTGGCCGGACTCGTGTCATTCGTTCCGTGTTACCTGTTGATGCTTCGCATCGGCCCTGATCCGGACCTGTGGACGGTGTTGTTGCCCGCATCGCTGTTGTGGGGCCTGGGCTTCGCGCTCAGCATCTCGGCGCTGATGGTCGCCGGCACCAGCGGGGTGGCCGACCACGAGCAAGGACTCGCCGCCGGGCTGCTCAACAGCTCACTGCAGGTTGGCGGCGCCTGCGGCCTCGCGGTCGTCACCGCGGCGATCGTGCCCGGCACGCGGCTGGCCGAGCTCTATCCGGGAGTGGCGGTCATCCTGGCGTTCGCGGTCCTGACGCTGCTGGCGCAGCTGCGACGCGGACAGAGGTGACCACGGCGAGCGAAGACCCCCTCGCGGCCGCGCTCATCCCCCTGGCGCCGGCAGGCCCGCAGCCCGTGACAGCGCAGAAAATCGGAAGTCCCCGACTCCCCTACTGGGAACAGGCTCATGTTCCCAGAGTGCTCCTCAACTGCCTCCGCGACGTCACATCGAGCTTTCTGAACACCTTGCGCAGGTGGTATTCCACGGTGCTCGAGCTGATGAACAGTTCGGCGGCGATCTCCTGATTAGTGCTGCCGGCCGCGGCCAGCCGCGCCACGCGTAGTTCCTGTGGTGTGAGGCCGCGCGGGGTGCCGCTATCGCGTGTTCGGGCGTGCTCGCCGGTGGCGGCCAGTTCGATACGGGCTCGTTCCGCGAAGGCGGCGGCTCCCATGCCGGCGAACAGTTCGTGGGCGGCCCGTAAGTGCTCTCTGGCCTCACCGCGGCGTTGGTGGCGTCGAAGCCACTCGCCGTGGAGCAAGTGGGTGCGCGCCCTTTCTGGAGCGAGTGGGGTGGCGGCCAGGAGCTCGTGCGCGCGACCGTAGAACCGTTCGTCACCCGTGACCAGGGCGCGGCTGCGGGCCAGCACGCCCAGCGCCCAAGGGGTGGCGCTCGCTTCCGCCCGCTCGCTCAACCGCGAGAGGGCGCGCTCCGCGCCTTCGATGTCGTCGTTGCGCACGGCCGCCTCCACCAGATCGGGCAGCACGCCGCCGCCGTAGTGGGGCGGATCGCCGGCGTAGATCACCTCGGCGGCGGCCTGGGCCTGGGCGTAGCGGCGGTGACCGAGCTCCAGCAGCACCAGGGCGGTCCTGGCGAACTGCACCTGCAGCCCGCCCGGCCGCTCGGCATCGGGGCCCGCCTGCAGTTCCACAGCGGCCAAGGTCCGTTCGCGATCGCCGCGCCAAGCGTGCAGCATGACATCACTCGACCCCGCGAAGCGCAGGTCGGCGCCGATCGCGGCGGCGACGTCCATGAACTCGGCGAAGTGCGCCTCGGCGGCGGCGAAGCGACCGCAGAACAGGGCATGCGTGGCGGAACCGTGCGCTCCGGCCTGGAGCATCCGCAGAGCTCCCTGTCTGCGGGCAGCGGTGGAGAAGCGCCGGGAACTTGCACCGAGGGCGTCGATGTCCCACAGGTCGAGTGCCAGGACCGCGCCCAGCAGGAACCAGCGGGACGCGTCGCTCCGCTCGTCGGCGGCCCGCATGGCGCGCACTCCCCACCTCATCAGCGGCACCGCCTCGGCGTAGCCGACCGAGATGAGGGTGGCGTGGGCGGCCAGCAGCAGGTCGGGGACGGTCGGCTCGTCCGGTACGGCCGGCATCGCCGCCATCGCCGCTCCGGCCACCTGCTTCGCGCTCATCCCCGGACCGATCCTGGCCACGACGATCGCCGCGTCCATGGCCTCAAGCAAGGTGTCGTGCCCCGCGCGCGGATCCAGCTCGGTCAGCGCCTGAGCCGCTCGGAGGAGGAGCCCCACCGCGCCCTTCCGGCCCAGCATGACGTTGAGGAAGCCGCGCAGGCGCATCGTGAGGGCGTCGAGAAGGGCCACGCCGAGATCCGGGGTGAGCAGTTCCAGCAGTTCCTCCGCCCGATGCGGCGCGCCAGCCGTCAAGGCTGCGGCACAGGCCGCGAGCAGTCTGCCGTCGCGCTGTGGACCGGGCGGGGTCAACTCGGCGGCGCGCTGCAGGAAGGCCGCCTGCGCCAGGTGACCGCCGCGCTCGCGAGCACGAGCGGCTCCGGCCTCCAGCTGGATCGCGACCTCCTCATCGGGGCCGTCCGCCGCGGCGGCCAGATGCCAGGCGTACCGATCCGCGTCGCCCGCCTGATCGGTCGCCTCGGCCAGCACCGCGTGGACCTGCCTGCGCCGGGAGGAGGCGGCTCCGCCGTACACAGCGGAGCGGATCAGTGGATGGCGGAAGCGGGCGCCGGACGTCAGCAGGTCGGCGTGCTCGGCGTTTTCGAGAGCGGTGTCGATCTCGGCCGGGGAGGCGCCCGACAGTCGCGCCGCCGCCTGCCTCAACAGGACCTGGTCGCCGGTGGCGTCGGCGGCGGCGATCAGCAGAAGCTGCTGGGTGAGTGTGTCGAGGCCCTCGACCTGGCGTAGGAACCGCTCCTTCAGCCTGCGGTCCAGCGACAGCGGTTCGCCGAACACGGGGGCGACGGCCTCTCCCCTGGTCAGGCTCCGGCCCAGTTCGAGGATCGCCAGCGGATTGCCATCGGTCTCCGCTATGCGCCGGGCGGCGATCACGCGGTCGATGCCGGTGTCCAGGCATGTTCGCAGCAGATCCAGGGCCTCGTCATCGGACAGGCCGGACAGCCGGAGTTCCGGCAACCCGGCCAGGCTGGCCCGGGCTGGGTCGCCCTCACGTACGCCGAACAGCATGACGATCCTGTCGGCATGCAGGCGGCGGGCGACGAAGGCCAGCACCTCCAGTGACTCGCGATCCATCCACTGGGCGTCGTCGCAGACCACCAGCACCGGAGTGGTCGCGGCGGCCTCCGCGAGCAGGGTCAGAGCGGCGAGACCGACCAGGAAGCGATCGGGCGGAGGGGCGTGCAGGAGGCCGAACGCGGTTTCCAACGCATCGCGCTGCGGTCCGGGCAGACGCCCGCGACGGCCAAGGAACGGCAGCAGGAGGCGATGCAGGCCCGCGAATCCGAGTTCTTGCTCGGCTTCCACCCCCGCGATACGGCTCACCCACAGGCCATCCGCGGTCGTGGCGGCCTGCTCGATCAGCGCGGTTTTGCCGATGCCCGCCGGTCCGCTGATGACCAGCGTCCCGCTCATGCCTGTTCTGGCCCGGGTCAGTAAGCCGGCGAGCTCGGCGGTTTCGGCCTGTCTGCCGCACAGAACCATGGGCAAAGACTAAGGGGTCGTTCCGTTGACTGGGGCTTTTCAAGGATTCGACCGACCTGGCCGCAGATGGATGGTTCCAGGGAAGATATTTCCCACGATCCGGAGCACGATGATGACCAAACCCGTCCTGGAGGGCGCGGCGCAGGCGTTCGCCGATGCGACCGCCAACCCGCCCTACTTGTTCCAGCTCCCTGTCGAGGAGGGCCGTAAGGCCGTCGACGCGGCCCAGTCACCGGAGGCCGAGGTTCCCGGCACCACCCGTGAGACGGTAGGGAACCTGACGATCTTCCGACCGGGCGATGCCTCCGGGCGCCTGCCGGTGATTCTCTACATCCACGGCGCCGGATGGGTGTTCGGTGACGATCACACCCACGGCCGACTGGCCCGCGAACTCGCCGCCGGCACCGGCGCGGCCGTCGTCTTCGTCAACTACAGCCGCTCGCCGGAAGCCCGTTATCCGGTCGCGAACCAGGAGAACCGGGCCGCGCTCGACTGGGTGCTGCGCGAGGGGACCGCCCACGACCTGGACCCGTCGCGGATCGCCGTCGCGGGAGACTCGGTCGGCGGCAACATGGCCGCCGCGCTCGCGCTGACCGCCCGGGAGCATCTCACGGCGCAGGTGCTGTTCTACCCGGTGACCGATGCGAGCTTCGACACCCCGTCCTACCATCAGTTCGCCACCGGCTACTTCCTGCGCCGCGACGGCATGCAGTGGTTCTGGGACCAGTACACGACCGACCCCGCCCAGCGAGCGGAGATCACCGCCTCGCCGCTGCGCGCCACCACCGAGCAGCTCAAGGGACTGCCACCCGCCCTGGTGATCACGGCGGAGGCCGATGTGCTGCGCGACGAAGGCGAAGCGTACGCCGACAAGCTCCGCGAGGCCGGGGTGCCGGTGATCGCGGTCCGCTACCAGGGCATCATCCACGACTTCGTCATGCTCAACGCGCTGCGCGGCACCCACGCCGCCGAGGCTGCCATCAACCAGGCCGTCGCCTTCCTGAAGGGAGCACTGTCATGAGCCACGATCTGCAGCTCATCCAGCACGCCAACGCCACCGGCAAGATCCCGGTCGTCTTCGTTCACGGCCTGTGGTTGCTACCCTCCAGCTGGAACCGGTGGGCTCAGATCTTCGACGAGGCCGGATTCGCGCCCGTCACCCCCGGCTGGCCCGACGACCCGCACACCGTGGCCGAGGCCAAGGAGCACCCGGAGGTGTTCGCCGACAAGACCGTCGGCCAGGTCGCCGACCACTTCACCGGCCTGATCGGGAAGCTGGAGCGCAAGCCGGTCATCGTCGGCCACTCCTTCGGCGGCCTGCTCACCCAGATCCTCGCCGGACGCGGCCTGTCCTGTGTCAGCATCGCCATCGATCCGGCCCCCTTCCAGGGCGTGCTGCCGCTCCCGTTCTCCTCTCTGCGCGCGGCGGCTCCGGCGCTGACCAATCCGGCCAACATCCACCGCGCGGTGCCGCTGACCTACGACCAGTTCCGCTACGCCTTCGCCAATGCCGTCAGCGAGGAAGAGGCCCGCGAGCTGTACGACGGCTTCTGCGTCCCCGCTCCCGGCGCACCGCTGTTCCAGGCGGCCGTGGCCAACTTCAACCCGTGGAGTGAAACCAAGGTCGACAGCACCACCGCCGACCGCGGCCCACTGCTGATCATCTCCGGAGAGAAGGACCACACCGTCCCGTGGGCCATCGCCAACGCCTCCTACAACAAGCAGGCGCGCAACGAGCACCACATCACCGAGATCATCGAGATGCCCGGCCGTGGTCACTCTCTGACGATCGACAGCGGCTGGCGCGAGGTCTGCGACACCGCTCTCGCGTTCACCCGGCGCTTCATCTGACCGAAAGCCACAGTCTGGTCCAGAAGGTCACATCCGGACACCGGGATTGAACGCGGATCGCTCCCGGTGCTTGGATACGGATCATGGTCCTCAACGAGCTGCGCGACCTGCTCGACCGTCACGCTCGCCCCGATCTCAGCACTCCGCTGGAGGATGTGCTGATCTTCAGGGCGGAGCGGCCGCACCCGCCCGTGCCCACGACGTACGGCAAGGTGCTGGCCGTGGTCGCCCAGGGCACGAAACGGTTCGCGCTCGGGGAACGCGTCTACGAGTACCATGCCGGCCAGTACCTCGTGGCCTCGGTCGACCTGCCCGTGACCGCTCACTTCGCCGAAGCCAGCCCCGACCTGCCGGGGCTCGGCGTGGGGCTGGCCCTGCACCCGACCGCCGTGGCGGAGGTGCTGTTACAGGCGGGGCCGGGGGATCTGCCGGAGCTCGACGAGGGCGCTCCCCCGGGTCTGGCCGTCAGCACGGCCTCCGCCGAACTTCTGGACGCCGTCGTCCGTTTGGTGCGACTGCTCGACCGTCCACAGGATCGCGCCGTCCTGGCTCCCCTCATCAAGCGCGAGATCGTCTGGCGATTGGTCACGGGTGAGCAGGGCGCGATCATGAGGCAGTTCGGCCTGCCGGACAGCAGTCTCAGCCACATCGCGCGAGCCGTACGGTGGATTCGCGCTCATTACTCCCAGCCCTTCCGCGTCGAGGACGTCGCCAAGCTGGCGGGAATGAGCGAGTCGGCCTTCTACCGGAACTTCCATGCGGTGACGGGTATGAGCCCGATCCAGTTCCAGAAGCAGATCCGTCTTCAGCAGGCACGGCTTCAGCTTTCCGCGGCGCGGAGCGACATCGCCACCGTCAGCCGTCGGGTGGGCTATGACAGCCCTTCGCAGTTCAGCCGGGAGTATCGCCGCCAGTTCGGCGCCCCGCCCAGCCGGGACTCTCCTCCAGCACCCGGTCGAGGCGGAGCGGCAGGGCGCGCTGTCTGACGCCGGTGGCGTGCCAGACGGCGTTCGCGATGGCGGCAG
Source organism: Streptosporangium sp. NPDC051023 (assembly GCF_040689595.1). Classification (NCBI taxonomy): domain Bacteria; kingdom Bacillati; phylum Actinomycetota; class Actinomycetes; order Streptosporangiales; family Streptosporangiaceae; genus Streptosporangium; species Streptosporangium sp. NPDC051023. Next base: position 19,472 of record NZ_JBFBCE010000007.1, read on the forward strand.
CCGTACCGACGTTGCCGATCTCTCCCGCGCCCTTGACGCCCATCGGGATGCCGGGCTCGTGGTCAGGCACGAAGTCAGCCTCGATGTCGGGCACATCGGCGTGCGCGGCGATGTGATAGCCGGCGAAGTCGGCGTTGACGTGGCGGCCCGTTACCCGGTCGCGGAGGCCTTCCTCGTGCAGGGCCATGGACAGCCCGCCGATCATGCCGCCGATCACCTGGCTGCGGGCTGTGAGCGGGTTGACCACACGGCCGATGGCGTACATCCCGAGCAACCGGCGCACGCGTACCTCGCCGGTCGCCGGATCGACGCTCACCTCGGCGAAGACGGCGCTGAAGGTGTGCCGCTCCATCGACGGAAGGTCACCGAGCAGGTCCGTGGTGTCGACCGTGACGGTGCCGCCGCCCTGCTCACGCATCCTCGCTCCGGCCTCGGAGATCGCCCAGGTCCAGGAGGTGGTCCCGCGGGAGCCGCCCGCGCCCCAGGCGGGGCCGAGCGCGCTGTCGGAGATCCGCAGCCGGATCCGCTCGGTGCTCACCTCCAGCGCGTCGGCGGCGATCGCGGTCAGCGCGGTGCGGGCGCCCGTGCCGAGGTCGGTGGCGCCGACCGCCACCGTGAAGGCGCCGTCTGGCTCGGCCGTGATGGACGCCGACGACGGGAACGCCCCGGCGCTGAAGGACGTGGCGGCGAACCCGGTGCCGATCAGCAGATGCCCTTCCCGCCGCTGCCGGGGCCGGTGGTCACGGTCCGCCCAGCCGAACCGCCGAGCGCCCTCCTGGAGGCACGCGACCAGGTTGCGGCTGCTGAACGGCAGGCCGGACACGGGCCCGACCTCCGGCTCGTTGCGCAGACGCAGCTCAAGCGGATCCATGTCCAGCCGTTCCGCCAGCTCGTCCATGGCGCATTCGAGCGCGAACGAGCCGGGCGCGGTGCCCGGGCCGCGCATCGAGCACGGCGGCAGGATGTCGAGCGGAACCGCGCTGAGACTGGTCCGGATCGCGGGCGCCGCGTAGAGCGTCTTGGTCAGCTCCGTGCATCCTTCGATGAACTCCGCCAGCGGTGAGATCTCGAAGGCCGACTCGTGCCAGACGGCCCGCAGCCGCCCGTCGACGTCGGCGCCGATCCGGATCACCTGATCGGTGGCCGGCCGCATCCCGGTCGAAAGGAACACCTGGGTACGGCTCAGCGTGACCCTGACGGGCCGCCCGAAACGCTGGGCGGCCATGGCGGCCAGGATCAGCTGCGGTCCGCACAGGCCCTTGGACCCGAAACCGCCACCGATGTGCTCGGTCCGGACGCGCACCCGGTCCGGCGGCATCGAGAACAGCGTGGCCAGGACACCTGCGACGGTGAAAGGCCCCTGGTTGGAGTCGATCGCCTCCAGCCGCCCGTCCTCCCACCACGCGGTCGCCGAGTGCGGCTCCATGGCGCTGTGATGCTCCTCCGGCGTGCGGTAGCGCTCCTCGACCACCACCGCCGACGCGGCCAGCTCGGCTTCGACGTCGCCGATGTCGACGGGTCCGTCGAAGAAGGTCACCGCGGGGCGACGGGCCGGGTGGTCGGCGGTGAACCGGGTGTCGTGCGGTTCCGTGTCGTAGGTGACCGGCAGCGCCGCGGCCGCGGCCTGTGCCTGCTCCAGGGTCTCGGCGACCACCAGTGCGACCGGCCGACCGGCGAACGGGACGACCTCGTCCTGCAGGAGTTGGAGCTGTCCGTCCGGCCCGAAGAAGCCCGGCGCCTTCGGGTTGAGGCGGGGAGCGTTGCGGTGGTCCAGCACGCCCAGCACGCCGGGCATGTCCTGAACGGCCGAGACGTCGATGTCGCGGACGCGCCCGCGTGTCACGGTGGCCAGGACGGCCGCGCCGAAGGCCAGGTCTTCCATCGGCACGTCGGCCGCGTAGCGCGCGGCCCCGGTGACCTTGTCCGGTCCCTCCACTCGCGGCCGGGCGACGCCTACGGCGGTCATGCGCGCACCTCACTCAGGGCGGAGACGATGAGATTGCGGGCGAGCGTCAGCTTGTAGCCGTTGCCGGGCAGCGGCTCGGCGGCGGCCAGTTCGGCCTCGGCGGCGGCGTGGAACTCTCCCGGGTGCTCCAGCAGGACGGCCTCGGCGCGCCGGGCACGCCAGGGGCGCGAGGCCACCCCGCCGAGCGCGATCCGCGCGGAGCCGTCGTCGAGACTCGCGGCGATGGAGACGGTGGCGAAGGCGTAGGACGCCCGCTCGCGAACCTTCCGGTACCGCGAGCGGGGATAGGAGTCCCGGAGACTGACGGCGGTGATCAGCGCCCCGGGCGGGAGCGTGGTCTCCACGTGCGGGGTGTCCCCGACCGGTGGGTAGAACTCCGCCAGCGGGATCTCGCCGGGCCCGTCCAGCGTCTCGAAGCGCACGACCGCGTCGAACGCCAGCAGCGCCACGGCCATGTCCGAGGGGTGGGTCGCCACGCAGCTCTCGCTCCAGCCGAGGATGGCATGGTTGTGGTGCTCTCCCCCGAGCGCAGGGCATCCGGTGCCCGGCGCCCGTTTGTTGCACTCCTGCGTGGCGAAGTAGGCGCATCTGGTTCGCTGCAGCAGGTTGCCGCCCACCGTGGCCATGTTGCGCAGTTGGCCGGACGCGCCGGCCAGCACAGCCTGGCTCAGCGCGGGGAAGCGCCGCCGTACTCGCGGGTGAGCCGCGAGGTCGCTGTTGGTCGTGGTGGCCCCGATGACCAGTTCGTCCGCTGTCTCGCTGATCCCTGCCAGCGGCAGGAAACGCACGTCCACCAGCCGGGTGGGCGTCTCGACGCCGGCCTTCATCAGGTCGACGAGGTTCGTGCCGCCGCCCAGGTAGCGGGCTCCCTCGCCCGCTGCGGCCAGCGCTTCGCGGACGTCAGCCGCCCGGTGGTAGGCGAACTCCCTCACTCGGCCACCTCCAGTACGGCACGCACGATCGACGGATACGCTCCGCATCGGCACAGGTTGCCGCTCATCCGTTCCCGCACCTCGGCGGCGTCCAGCTCGGGCGCGGGGCCGGCCACGTCGGCGGTGACCGCGCTCGGCCAGCCCTGAGCGTGCTCGGCCAGCATGCCGACGGCCGAGCAGAGCTGCCCGGCGGTGCAGTAGCCGCATTGGAAGCCGTCCAGGCGGATGAACGCCTCCTGCAGCGGCGTCAGCTCGCCATCGCGGGTCAGGCCCTCCACCGTCGTGATCTCGAACCCCTCGGCGGCGACCGCCAGCGTCAGGCACGAGACGACCCGCCTGCCGCCGATCAGCACGGTGCACGCGCCGCACTGCCCGTGGTCGCAGCCCTTCTTCGGCCCGGTGTGGCCGAGCCCCTCGCGCAAGGCGTCCAGCAGGGTCGTGCGGTTGTCGACGGCCAGCCGGTGTGCCGCGTCGTTGACGCGCAGCGTGATCTCGCCGCGGTGCTCGTTCGTCATCATGTCTCCTCCACCAGCAGGGAATCAGTCATCCGGGGCCGGGAACGAGTCTGGAAACTCGCGCGTCCTCGCCCGTTCCTGCTCGCCGCGTCCCGGCGGGTCTCCACCATGATCATCAGAGTCAGGACGGCGATCACCCCGGTCGGACCGGCGAGGGGCGGCAGCATGGCGGCGACCGGCGCGATCGCCAGGAGAGTGGCTGCCGCGACCAGGTGCGAGCGGCTGAACACGTGGTGGATCCCGAGCCGGAACAGCAGATGACCGAGGAGATAGAGCGCGGCACCGCCGTACAGGGCGAGCGAAGAGAAGGCGCCCAGCGGCTCCGTGTCACCGGCGTGGGCGACCACTCCCTCGAGGCCCAGCGCGGTGAGCACGATCCCGGCGATGATCGGGAAATGCCCGTAGGTGTATGCCTGCACCGCCAGGCGAACCCGGCCCTCCCCGCGCAGACGGCGGGCCGCCGCACGTGACACCACGTCGAAGTACGACCACCACAGGCACACCGCGACGGCGATCCCCTGGATGGCCGCGAGCAGGAGGGCGGCGCTCATGGGCTGGCCCGCGGCACCCGTCCCGACGGCCACGATCGACTCGCCGATGGCGACGATCATGAACAGTCCGTGCCGCTCTGTCAGATGGGACGGGCTGCGCAGCCGCCAGTGGCCGTGCCGGGTGGTCAGGTAGACGCCCACCCAGTCGACCACCAGCGCCACGGCGAACAGCACCGACTGCGCCCAACCCCCGAGCAGCGCCCCGGACATCAGCAGCGCGGCGCTCGCCGCCAGAGGCAGCCAGGTGACGGCCACCTGGCGTCGCAGGCCGGGATCGCCCTGTGCGGCCACGGCGTAGATCGCGAGGTGCACCCACCGCACCAGGAGATAGGCCACGACCAGCACCAGCGAGCCCGATCCGCCGCTCCACGCGTCCGGGATGGCCAGGGCGAGCACGAACATCGCCGCCATGGCCACGACCATCCCGGCTCGTGTCACACCCTCGTCGGCGCGGGAGTGGTTGCCCAGCCACGTGTAACCCGACCAGGTGCCCCACAACAACGCCAGGGTCATCAGTCCCTGGAGCACGCCCTCGGCATCGCCCTCCCGGGCCATGTGCCCGGTGATCTGCGTGATCGCGAAGACGTAGACGAGGTCGAAGAACAGCTCGAAGGGCGTGGCCCGATGATCCCGGCCCGTCTGGCTGGCCTTGCCCCGCAGAGTGCTCATGGCCGGGGCCGCCGGCAGATGTGGGCGAGGGCGGGCGGGAGGTCGGCCCACACGGTCCGGCTGAGGAGGACCTTCTCGAACCACTCGACCAGTGAGCGCCGCAGCCTCCGGGCCGGAGGCGTCCATCGCGTGTAGGTGCAGGCGAAAGTGGTGAACGCGCCGCCCGGAGCGAGGGTGCCGGTGACCGCCTCGAGAAGGTCCCGCTGCGTGCTCGCGGCGAACGCCGTCCAGGGCAGCGCGCTCACGATCACATCGGCCTGGTGGTGGCCGCGTTCGGCCAGCAGGTCGCGCAGCTCCGGATCGAGGCCTGGGCGGGCGATCGGGGCGTTCACAGGACGGCCTTGCCGCCGACGGGCACCTCGTCGAGATAGGTCGGCTCACCGGCCAGCAGCGGCTGCAGCTTCACCACCAGCTTCTGGGCGGGCTCGGTGGCGAAGAACGCGGCATGCGCCTCGGCGCTGACCCAGCCCTCGGTCACATGGACGGTGTCCGGATCGGCGGCCGAACGGCCGACCAGGAACACGACGCAGTCGTCGTGTGCCAGGGACGGCGCGTTCAGCAACTCGTCGATCAGCACGTCGCCCTTGCCTGGGCGGGCTTTCATGATGGCGTGGAAGCCATGGCCGATGGTCACGAGGGTCACTCCTCAGCTCGTGCGGGCTTGTCGAAGCCCACTTTCGGTCCGGCTGCGCCGTGCCACATCGGTCATCCGACTCCGCGGGCGGTCGGCATGCGGCGGCTGACGGCATTAGGTCGAATGACTGATGCGCCTCAGCGCCGCAGTGCCGATCATCGAAGCGTGAGCAGCCCGCTACCGGTCCGCGAGCGCGTCGCGGAGTCCGGCCCGCGTCGAGACGCCGAGCTTGGGGAAGATGCGGTAGAGGTGCGCGCCGACCGTGCGGTGGGACAGGTACAGGCGCTCGGCGATCTGCTTGTTGGTCAACCCGCTCGCCGCCAGCCGGGCGATCTGCAACTCCTGCGCGGTCAGGACGGACGGCCCGGTGGCTTCGTCGGTCGGCCGGTGGCCGGTGGCGCGGATCTCCCGCCGGGCACGCTCAAGCCAAGGCTTGGCGCCCATCGCGGCGAAGCCGTCCTGGGCGGCGAGGAGGTGGTGACGGGCGGGCACGACGGCTCTGGCACGTCGCAGCCCCTCGCCGAGCACGAGCCTGACCCGCGACGCCTCCCACAGCCAGCGCTCCGAGGCGGGCAAAAGGGCCTCCACTCTCTCCAGGCCCTCGCCGAACGCGAGATGCTCAGCGGCCGCCTGGATCAGCGTCATCCGGTCCGACAGCCCGGCCACGTTCGCGGCCCGCATGGCCTCCACATGCGCCCTCGCCTCCCGCACGCGTCCGGTCCGCATCGCCGCCTCGACCAGGTCGAACATCACCCAGGTGCAGTGGGGCACATGCGAGGCGAGCACCCCGGGCGGGCTCATCGCGGAGGCGTGGTGAAAGGCGGACTCGTAGTCACCCTCCCCCAGCGCCGCGAGCGTGCGCGGATGCCGGGCGAACAAGGTCGCGGCCGCCACTCCGCGGGGCAGCGCCCAGTGCGTGATCTCGCCGGCGAGTTCCCGCGCCTCGTCGAACCGGCCTCGCCCGGCGGCGAAGACGGCCCGGTTGTACAAGAAGTACCACCTGAAGAAGGGATACCCCGCGCCGTCGCAGACGCGCTGCCCCTCCGAGGCGAGCTCTTCGCCCTCGTCCCATCGTCCGGAGAGATAGTCGTCCAGACACAGATGCATCAGAGCGCCGAGGTGCCGCCGGGGCGCGCCGCCGTCGCGGCCCTGCCGTACCAGCCTCCACGAGGACGCGCGGCAGTCGCTCAGGCGATCGAGGTAGACGGACGCGGTGCCGATGCGCATGATCCGCGTGGGGTCGCTCTCGTCAGCGAGCGAGGCGAGCACGGCGCGGCTGCGCTCCCGTGCCGCCGCGCCCGTCCGAACCGGGTCGGGGAAGGTCATGCTCGCCAGGGCCAGCACGTCAGGGGCTCTCGGCCGCAGGCGCCGCAGCACCCGGTCGAAGGGCGCCCAGTAGTCCGGGGCGCTGCCGTACCAGCTCAGCAGCATCAAGGTGTGCAGGGCTTCGACGAGCGCTGGGTTGTCGGCCCGGTAGCCATGGTCGCCGGTCTCGATGGCCCCGGCCAGGAGCCGGTGTGCGGTGGCCACGTCGCCTTCGCCGTTGAGCAGCAGGAAGGCGGCGGCGTTCGCGGCATGAAGCGAACCGGCCGCATCCGGTACGGCACGGCGGGCGTCGTCCAGCAGAGTCTTCGCGTCGTCGATCGCGCCACTGGTCTCGGCACCGATGTAGGCGGCCTCGGAGAGCCGGCGGCCCCGACCGGCGTCGGTCTCGCTCAGATCGGCGGCACGCACCAACGCCGCCACCGCGGCGACGGCGTCCCCGCGGAGCATGACGCGATGCGCCGCCTCCTCCAGCAGCGCCGCGACCGACTCGTCCCGGCCGGTGACGGCGTCCGCGAGGTGCCACGCCCTGCGCTCGTGGTCCTGAACAAGAGCCGCTGCCAGGGCGAGATGGGCGTCGCGGCGCTCCTCGTGGGTGGACCTGCCGACGAGGGCCGAGCGGATCAGCGGGTGGCGGAAGATGATGCGCGCTGTGGTGTCGTCCACACTCACGAGCTGCGCCCGCTCGGCCGGAGCCAGACCGGCCAGTCCTTCACCGTCGGTCAAGGCGGTGCGCACGACCCCGACATCGCCGGTGCCCTCGAAGGTCGCCAGCAGAAGCGTCCTGCGCGTGGCCTCCGGCAGTCCCGCGATCCGGGCGGAGAACATCGCCTGAAGCCGTTCACTGAGCGGGACCACCTCGGCGCGCGCCGCCTGCGGCATCCCGGTCGACGTGGCGGGCAGCTCGGCGAGCGCCAGTGGATTGCCTTGAGCGAGGTCGAGCAGGCGCTGCCGGATCAGCGGCGGCAGGCCGGGGCAGCGGGCGTCGACCAGTTGACCGGACGCCTCCTGGTCCAGGGGACGGACCGCCAGCTCGGGCAGGCCACGAAGGTCCAGAAAGGCGGAGGACTCGGTGCGCGTGGCCACGAGCAGGGCGGCCCTGACACCCGGCAGGCGCCGCGCGAGAAAGCCGAGCACTGTGGCGCTGGCGCGGTCGATCCATTGCACGTCGTCGACCAGCAGGACCAGAGGCGTGTCGGCCGCGATCGACTTGATCAGCAGGAGCGCCGCGTTGCACACCAGAAAGGCGTCCGTCGGCGCGCCGACGGCGAACCCGAGCGCCACCGACAGCGCTTCCCGCAGCCCGGGCGGCAACCGCTCGATATCCGCGTGCACCGGGAGAAGCAGCTGGTTGAGTCCGGCGTACGCGATGTCCGCCTCGAACTCCGAGCCGGAGGAACGCAGCACTCGCATGTTCGCGGTGACGGCGAGTTCCGCCGCGGCGGACAGGAGGGCGGACTTCCCGACCCCGGGCTCACCTCGGATCAGGCGCGCCTCCCCTTGGAGACGCGCGCGGTCGAGGAGAACGGACAGCTCCTCCAGCTCAGCTCGGCGGCCGAAGAGTTCATGGGTGGGCACGGATACCTCGCGGTGTCGGCTGCTGCGAGAATACCCGCGCTCCCCCGGCCCACCAGGCGAAAGCGGGATCCGGCAAGCGTTCGCGACGATCGGGCAAATCCGGTCGAGCATCGGGGCTGCCGACGGATCCGGCGAGCCGGCGTGGCAGGGAGATCTTCTGATTTGGCGGGCACCACTCCCTCGTCGGTACGAAACCCACCAGCCGCCTTTATGTTGTAGATCAAATCGATCCGCCCGGGGGCGCAGGGGTGGTGCCCAGTTTCGCGGCTGCCCGGTCGATGCCTTCCCGGCCGAGGGCGTGGCGCATCAGTCACGTGACTGCGCCACACCCCGGCGGGTCACGGCAGCAGGAAGTCCAGCAGGAGCCGGGTCATCTTCTTGGGCTGCTCCTCGAAGATCCAGTGCCCGGAGTCCTTGACCACCACGCCGCGCACGTCGGAGGCATACGAGCGGACCTGGTCGGGCACGAAGGAGCCGAGGCTGTGGTCGGCCCCGACGGCGAGCACGGGCATACGCAGAACCGGGTCGGCCAGCCGCTGGTTGTCGGCGACGTCCTGGCGCAGGGCGCGGAACCAGCCGAAGCTGCCCTGGGTGCTCAGCAGCCGCGCGTATTCGCGCACCGCTCTGGGGTCGGCCGCGCGGTCCTGGTGGACGGCGAGCATCCGGATGAAGCCCCCGATCCATGTCTCCTCTCTCCCGGCGATCATCTGCTCGGGCAGGCCGTTGCGCACGTCGAAGAAGCCGAAGTTCCAGAACCCGGGCCCGGTCGAGGTGAGCGTGGGAAAGGTGAAGATCCTGTCGTCGGGGATGGGCGCCTCGCTCAGCACGAGCCGCGCCACCTTGTCCTGGTGCCGGGCGGCGTAGGCGTAGGCGACCATGGTGCCGATGTCGTGGCCGACGAGGTTGATGTCGTGGTCGAGGCCGAGGCGGGTGAGAAGGGCTTCGAGGTCGGCGGCCATGGTGCGCTTGTCGTAGCCGCCGCGTGTCACGCTCGATCCGCCCGCGCCGCGCAGGTCGGGCGCGACGACGGTGAAGTGTTCGGCGAGGGCCGGCAGGATCGCGCGCCATTCGTACCAGGTCTCGGGGTAGCCGTGCAGGAGCACGAGCGTGGGCCCGCGCCCGCCGCGCACGTAGTTGACGTCGATGCCGTTGACGTGGGCTTTCCGTTCGTGGAAGCCGGGCGGCACCCTCGGTTCGGCGGCGGCCCCGGCGGCCGGGGCGACGGCGACGACGGCGAGCAGGGCGAGGGCGATCAGGAGGAAGCGTCTCATGCCGGGCACGGTAAGCAGCCGTTCCCGGCTCGCGCGTCAGTCGGACGACTGCAGCTCGGTCCGTGAGGTGATGCCGAGCTTGGGGAAGATCCGGTAGAGGTGCGCGCCGACGGTGCGGTGCGAGAGGTAGAGCCGTTCGCCGATCTCGCGGTTGGTGAGCCCACGCGCGGCGAGCTGCACGATCTGCAGTTCCTGCGCGGTCAGAACATCGCGTGCGGCGGGTGAGCGCTGCTCGATCTTCTCTCCCGACGCGCGCAGTTCCCGGCGCGCCCGATCCCCCCAGGCGACCGCCCCGAGGGCGTCGAAGGCGTCGCGTGCCGAGCGCAGCAGGGCCCGCGCCTCGACCGCGCGCCGCCGTCGCCGCAGCCACGACCCGAAGGCGAGCTGGACCTGCGCCCGCGCGAAGGGCGGCTCTGCGGCCAGGGCGTCCCGGAACAGCGGTTCCGGGACGGCGGACAGCAGCGCCCGGGCGAGACGGAGCCCTGAGTGCAACGCGGGCGAGGAGGTCACCAGGGCGAGCTCTTCCATCTCGGCCACGATCCCCTGCGCGTCTTTGACATCTCCGCCGCGCACGGCGGCGTCGGCCAGCAGCCCGACCGCGTGGCAGCGGATCGAGGGATGGAAGCTCGGATCGGCCGGATCGTGCATCCTGGCCAAATGACCGTACGCCTCGGCGTACTGTCCCTCGGCCAGGCAGACGAGCCCACGCGCCAGTTGCACGGTGGCGAGCACAGGCCGCACCCCGGCCGCGAGACTCTCCCGTTCGGCCTCGGCGGCGACCGCCAGGGCCCGGTCGCGCTCGCCGCGCAGCGCCTCCAGAACGGCCAGAGCGCACAGCGCGGTCCCGCGCATCTGCGGCTGCCCGGTCTCGATCGCCAGCTCCTCCGCCTCGCGCGCCGCAGGAAGACCCACGTCGAGATCGGCGAGGAGCGCGGCGCTCCAGGCCTGCGCGCAGCGGGCGCGAGCCAGCACCTGGAGCCGTCCTTGCGCGCGAAGGCCGCTCAGCGCGGTCGTCGACAGGCTCTCGGCCAGGTCGAGCGCGCCGACGAGGACGGCGGCGGTGCCCAGGAAACGGGCGTCGGCCGGGTCGACGACGGGCCGTGAGGTGACCTCGACCAGCCCGGCGATGACGGCGCTCCCCCGCTCGACCGGCGCAGCGTAGGCGAGGATCGCGAGGAGTCTCGGGTCGTGCCGGTCCAGCGGCAGCGACTCGGCGACCCGTACGACCCGCCGCGCCGCCTCCACTCCCGGGACGACCCAGTGGCAGCGCAGCGCCGCGCCCCACAGAATGCGCGCCGCCAGGTCGGGATGGCCCTCTTCGGCGGCGGTCGCGGCGAGGTCGGCCAGCCCGGCGGCGCCGACCGCGGTGTCGTCGGTCCCGTCGCCGAACGAGGCCCTGATCCACAGGACCTGGGTCCGCTGCGCGGGCGTCAGGTCGAGCGGCTCCGTCTGGCGCAGCAGCCGCGCCACGACGTCCCGGTTGCCCAGTTCGACGGCGATGTCGGCGGCTCCGAGCAACCGGTCGGCACGAATCTGCGGGTCGGCGCTCAGCCGGGCCGAACGCTCCAGCGCGCTGACCGCCGTGTTCGGCGCGCCGCGCTGCCTGGCCCGCCAGGCCATCTCGGCGAGGGCCGCCGCGAGGCCGGCGTCGGGGCGGGAGCTGGCCGCCGCCAGGTGCCACAGGAGCCGGTCCTCCGCTCCGGCGACGCCGGTGAGCGCCCTGGCGACCGCGGCGTGCGCGCCTTGCCGTTCGGTACGGCCGGCCGCCTGGTAAATGGCCGAGCGCAGGAGCGGATGCCGGAAGGCCACCCGCCCGTCGTGCGCGGTGAGCAGCCCCGCGGCGGGAGCCAGATCCCGTTCGTCGGCGGCCTCGGCGGCGGTGAGCGTCTCGTCGAGCGAGTCGCCGTCGTTGACCGCCGCGATCAGCAGCAGCGCGCGAGTGCCGGCGGGCAGCATCGCCACCTGCGAACCGAAGGCGTGCTCCAGCCGGGTGGTGAGCGGCAGCCAGGAGGTGTCGAGCAGGGCGTCGCCGTCGAGATCGTGCCAGGCTTTCGGCAGCTCGATCAGAGCGAGCGGGTTCCCGGCGGCCTCGCGCAGCACCCGGGCGGACGTCTTCGCGCCGAGCCCGGGAGCGCTCCGCTGGAGCAGCCCTTCCGCCGCCTCGGGTTCGAGCGCGGCGAGCGGCAGTTCGGGCAGGCCGGTGCCGGTGAGCCCGTCGCGGACGCCGGCCAGCATCACCACGGGCTCCGACTCGATCCGCCGCGCCACGAACAGCAGCACTTGCGCGCTCGATTCGTCGAGCCAGTGCGCGTCGTCCACCACCAGCACCACGGGCCGGTCGGCGGCGGCGTCGGACAACAGGTTCAGCGTCGCCAGTGCGACCAGGTAGAGATCGGGGGCCGCGACCTGGGTCGCGCCGAAGGCGGCGAGGAGCGCCTCCTGCTGCGGCCTCGCCAGCGCGGCCGCCCTCGGCAGCAGTGGATGCAGGATCTGGTGCAGCCCGGCGAACGGCAGCCGGGCCTCCGACCGCACCCCCGAACCGGCCAGCACTTTGAGCCCCCGCTCGGCGGCGACCGACGCCGACCACCGCAGCAGCGCCGATTTCCCGATCCCCGCGGGCCCCCTGACGACCAGCGCCCCGCCGTGCTCGCGCACCTGGTCGATCAGCCGCGCCACTCTGCCGGTCTCGCTGTCGCGCCCGACCAGGTGAGGTCTGGCCTCATGTAACGGCATGGCTCATTATGTGCCCTTGGACGGGGAGGCGAGGGCATCGCATGCTGATGGGCAGAGAGGCCGAGACGCGGACGCTCACCGAGTTCGCCGCACAGGTCCGGGCCGGTCGGGGCGGCACGCTCGTGCTGGAGGGCGAGGTCGGCGTCGGCAAGTCGCGGCTGCTCGACGTGGCGGCCGGGCTGTGCGCCGAGCTGACCGTGATCAGGGTGGCCGGGGTCGAGGCGGAGCTGCCGCTGACCTTCGCCGGGCTGCACCGGGTGCTCGCGCCGCTGCCGCCTCGGCTGGAGCTGCTGCCGGGGCCGCAGGCGGAGGCGTTGCGGGTGGCGTTCGGCCTGGTCGCGGGGTCGCCGCCGGACCGCTTCCTGGTCGGCCTGGCCACGCTGGGGCTGCTGACGGCGCTCGCGGCGGAGCGGCCGCTGCTGTGCGTGGTGGACGACGTCCACTGGCTGGATCGCGAGTCGGTCGAGGTGCTGGCGTTCGTGGCGCGCCGGCTCGGGGCGGAGCCGCTCGGGATGCTGCTGTCCACCCGCGAGCCCGTGCCCGCGCTGGACTCCTTTCCCGTGCTCGCGGTGCGGGGGCTCGCTGCCCCAGAGGCGCGCGGCTTGCTGGCGTCGGCCGCGCACAGCCCGCTGGACGACGGCGTCGCGGAGGTGCTCGCCGACGAGACCGAGGGCAACCCGCTGGCCTTGCTCACCCTCGCGGCCGGGCTGTCGCCGCAGCAGCTCGCCGGGCACACGCCGCTGCCCGCGCCGCTGCCGCTCGGCCCCCGGTTACGCGCCTACCTGCTGGAGCGGGTCAGGGCGCTGCCGCTGCCGACGCAGTCGCTGCTGCTGGTCGCCGCGTGCGCGCCGCCGCACGATCAGAGCCTGCTGTGGCGGGCCGCCGCGCTCCTCGGGCTCTCGCCCGCCGACGCCGACGCCGCCGTCGAGGAGGGCATCTTGCATGTCAACGACCTGCTCTCCGGGACCGTCGCCTTTCACCACCCGCTCGCCAGGTCCGCGGTGTACGGCGCGGCCCACCTGGCCGACCGGCGGCGCGTCCACCTCGCCCTGGCCCGGGCCAGCACAGCCGTACAGGATGAGGACACCCGCGCCTGGCATCAGGCGGCGGCGACCGCGGGCCCGGAGGAGGCGGTGGCCGCCGATCTGGAGCGAGCGGCCGAGCGGGCCAGGACACGCGGCGGCTACAGCGCGCAGGCGCGGTTCCTCGCCAAGGCGGCCGAGCTGAGCCCCGATCCGGCCGGGCGGGACCGCAGGCTGCTGGCCGCGGCGGCGGCCTCGCTGACGGCGGGAGACGCCGGGGCGGCTGGTCGCCTGGTGGAGCGCGCGCTGCCCGGCCTGTCCACGCCGGTCCCGCGCGCGGTCGCGCAACGAATCAAGGCCCGCATCGAGACGGCGCGCGAACGGCCCGCTCACGCCCCCGCGCTCCTGCTCGCCGCCGTAGCAACCGTGGGCGATCAGGACGAGAAGCTGGCGCGGCTGATGGCCAGAGAGGCGATGGAGGCGGCGCTGATCTCCCGCGAGCACACCGCGGGCGTCACCTTGGAGGAGGTGGCCGACGCGGTGCTGGCCGTACGGCCGGTCTCCGAGGTGGACCTGCTGGTGCAGGCGGCGGCGACCCGGGTGCGGTCGGGGTTCCTGGCGGCGGTGCCCGGCATGAAGCGGGCGGTCGCGGCGCTGGCGGGCGACGCCGAGATCACCGAGGAGGGCATGCCGGTCGCGATCGTCGGCAGCTACAGCGCCGACGACCTGTGGGACGAGCGCGCGCGCCGCGCCCTGCTCGCCAGGATCGAGCGCTTCGACCGCGACAACGGCGCGCTCAGCGCCCTCAAGGTCACCCTGGTCTGCCAGGCGACGGGCGAGGTGTGGGCGGGCCGCTTCCACCGGGCGCAGGCGCGGCTCGCCGAGATCGCCGACCTCGACTCCGTGACCGGCGAGCTCGGCAAGGGCCCGGCCTGGGAGATCGAGCTACTGGCCTGGCAGGGCTCCGCCGACCTCACCCGGCAGACCGCGACCCTGCTGACCGAGACCCTGGCCAGGCGCAACGGCCTGGCCGCGACGGCGGACCAGGCCGCGGTGGCGATGACCGTCCTCGAACTCAGCCTCGGCAACTATCGCCAGGCCCTGAGCTGGGCCAAGCCGCTTTTCGACAGCGATCCCATCGGGCACGGCAACCGCGCGCTCGCCGACCTCGTCGAGGCGGCCGGGCGGGCAGGGGAGCCCGAGGTCGCGGAAGCCGGCCTGGCACGGCTGACCGAACGGGCCGTCGCCGCCGGGACACCCTGGGCGCTCGGGCTGCTCGCGCGCGCCAGAGCGCTCGTGACCGGCGAGGAGTCCTGCTACCTGGAGGCCGTCGACCGGTTCGCGGTCACCGACCTGGCCACCGAGCGGGCCAGAACCCAGCTCCTGTACGGCGAATGGCTGCGCCGCCGCAAGCAACGCGCCGAGGCCCGGACGCGGTTGCGGACCGCGTACGAGATGTTCACCGCGATGGGCGCGACGCTCTTCGCCGACCGGGCCAGAGTCGAACTCGCCGCCGCCGGAGAGCACGTGACCCCTCGGGTCGGCGCGCCGCCCGACCCGCTGACCACGCAGGAGGCGCAGATCGCCGCCCTCGCCGCAGAGGGGGCGACCAACGCCGAGATCGCGGCGCGTCTCTACCTGACGAGCTCGACGGTCGAGTACCACCTGACGAAGATCTTCAGGAAGCTGCGCCTGACCTCGCGCCGCCAGCTCCGCGGACTGGGGGGTTTCCCTGATTCGCCCGCCCCTCGTCCGGGAGTCTGATGGCGGCATGGTCATCTTCATTCACGGGCTGTGGCTGCACGCCACGTCATGGGAGTCCTGGATCACGTTCTTCGGCGAGCACGGGTACGAGGCGCAGGCCCCCGGCTGGCCCGGCGACCACGCCACCGTAGAGGCGACCCGCGCCGACCCCGACGGGCTGGCGGGACATGGCATCGACGACGTCGTCGAGCACTACGCCGCGATCATCTCGGCCCTGCCGGAACGGCCCATCCTCATCGGGCACTCCTTCGGCGGGATGATCGCGCAGAAGCTGCTCGGCATGGACCTCGCCGCCGCGGCGGTCGCCATCGACGCCGCCCAGATCAAGGGGGTACTGCCGGTGCCGCTGAGCGCGCTGCGCTCGGCTTTCCCGGTCTTCAAGAACCCGGCGAACGCGCACCGGTCGGTGTCGCTGACCGCCGAACAGTTCAGGTACGCCTTCGGCAACGCGATCACCGAGGAGGAGTCCGACGCGCTCCACGCGAAGTGGTCGATCCCCGCCCCCGGCAAGCCGCTGTTCGAGGCGGCGGCGGCCAACTTCAACCCGCACTCCCCCGCCAAGGTCGACACCAGCAACCAGAACCGGGGCCCGCTCCTGCTCATGACCGGAGGTCGCGACCACACCGTGCCCGAGGCGGTGACCAAGTCGACGCTCAAGCAGTACCGTCACTCCAGCGCGGTCACCGACTTCATGGAGTTCCCCGACCGGGCGCACTCGCTGACCATCGACAGCGGCTGGCGCGAGATCGCCGAAGCCGCCCTGGCCTGGTTGAAGAACCAGGGCCTCTGACTCACTCCGTCCCGCGATCGGCGGGCTGGGCCAGGTGCGCGCGCAACGCCGCGACCAGCTCACCCGCCGCCGCCACCTGCTGCGGCGTCAGCGCGTCCACGAACAGCTCGCGTACGGCACGCAGATGCGGCACGGTCGCTCCGTGGAAGGCCGACTCCCCGGCGGGAGCCAGGACCACCTCGGCCCCCCGGCTGTCGGTGACGCACTCCTCGCGCGCGATCAGTCCCCGTTTCTCCATCCGCCCGAGATGGTGCGAGAGCCGGCTGCGCTCCCAGTGGATGCGCGCGGCGAGGTCGGAGGAGCGCATCCGATGGCCTTCCGCCTCGCTCAGGGCGAGCAGCACGGCGTAGTCGCCGGGCGACAGCGCCGAGTCGCTCTGCAGCCGCGCGGAGATCGCCGCCCGCAGAGCCTCGGCCGTCTCGATGTAGTCACGCCATACCCGCAGCTCATCGGCTGTGGGCAGGGTCCGCGTACGGGCCATCTCGTCCTCCTGGTTGACATGTCAATCACATCATACATAATTGACATGTCAATCAAATGAGAGAGCGAGGCCCGTCATGTCTGATCTCGTGTTCGGCCTGGACACCTTCGGCGATCTGCCGGAGAACGACCGCGGCGAGCTGATGACCCACCCCGAGGCGATCCGGCAGGTCCTCGACGAGGCCGTGCTGGCCGACCGGCTCGGCGTCGACGTCATCGCGCTGGGCGAGCACCACCGGCCGGAGTACGCCATCTCCTCGCCGGAGACGGTGCTGGCCGGCATCGCGACGCGCACCGAGCGGATCCGGCTGTCCTCGGGCGTCACCGTCCTGAGCTCCGACGACCCGGTCCGGGTGTTCCAGCGCTTCGCCACCGTCGACGCGCTCTCCGACGGCCGCGCCGAGGTCATCCTCGGCCGGGGGTCGTTCACCGAGTCGTTCCCACTGTTCGGCTACGACCTGACCGACTACGACGAGCTGTTCGAGGAGAAGCTCGACCTGTTCGCGAAGCTGCG
Organism: Streptosporangium sp. NPDC051023; assembly: GCF_040689595.1. Taxonomy (NCBI): domain Bacteria; kingdom Bacillati; phylum Actinomycetota; class Actinomycetes; order Streptosporangiales; family Streptosporangiaceae; genus Streptosporangium; species Streptosporangium sp. NPDC051023. The sequence continues at coordinate 36,214 of NZ_JBFBCE010000007.1, forward strand.
GGACGAGCGGCCCGTCACCTGGAGCGGACGGCTGCGGCCCGCGCTCGACGACGCCGACGTCTTCCCGAAGACCGCCTCGGGCAGCCTGCCCACCTGGGTCGGCGTCGGCGGCTCGCCGCAGTCGGTCATCCGGACCGCCCGGTACGGCCTGCCGCTCATGCTGGCCATCATCGGCGGACCCGCCCAGCGCTTCGCGCCCTACCTGGAGCTGTACCGCCGCGCCGCCGAACAGCTCGGCACCACCGCGCACCCGGTCGGCATGCACTCGCCCGGCTTCGTCGCCGACACCGACGAGGAGGCCAGGGAGCTGTTCTGGCCGCGCTACCGCGAGCAGCGCGACCGGATCGGCGCGCTGCGCGGCTGGCAGCCGATCCGCCGCGAGGAGTACGACGCCGAGATCGAGCACGGATCGCTCTACATCGGCTCCCCGGACACTGTCGCCCGCAAGATCGCCGGGGCGGTCTCCACGCTCGGCGTCGGCCGCTTCGACCTCATCTACACCGTGGGATCGCAGCCCGCGAGCGCCCGCCTGCGGGCGGTCGAGCTCTACGGCTCCAAGGTGATCCCGATGGTCCGCGACCTGCTCGGCGGGAGCGAGCGGTGAACGAGACCATCGCTGTGCTGGGCGCGGGCAAGGTCGGCACCGTCCTGGCCAGGCTCGCGCTGGCCGCCGGCTACAAGGTGCTCATCGCCGGGTCCGGCGACCCGGCGAAGATCGCCCTCACCGCCGAGATTCTGGCCCCCGGCGCGGTCGCCACCACGGCGGCCGACGCCGCGGCGCGGGCCGACCTCGTCATCCTGGCCCTGCCGCTCGGCAAGTACCGCTCGATCCCGGCGGCTGAACTACGCGGCAAGCTCGTCGTCGACGCCATGAACTACTGGTGGGAGGCGGACGGCGTCCGCCCCGACCTCGCCACCTCCACCAGCGAGATCGTGCAGACGTTCCTGCCCGGCTCCCGCGTGGTGAAGGCCTTCAACCACCTCGGCTACCACGACCTGGAGAACGAGTCCCGCCCGCCCGGCAGCCCCGGACGCAAGGCCATCGCCCTCGCGGGCGACCGCCCAGCCGACCTCGACGCCGTCGCCGCCCTCGTCGACGCCCTCGGCTTCGACCCCGTCGTGGCGGGGTCCCTGGCCCAAGGCGTCCGCTTCGAGCCCGGCACCACGCTCTTCGGCGCGAACGTGGACGCCGCCGAGGTGCGGGCCAGGTTGGCCACATCAGACGATCATGGACACCAGGGTTGAGACGAGTTCATCGGCCGTGGTGTGCCATTTGTCCGCCGTCAGGTGCCCGCTGACCTCCATGTCGGTGATCCCGTGCACGCTGGTGAGCAGCAGCGCGGCGACGGGACGGGCGCGCTCCGCGCCGATCAGTTCCCCGACGAGGGCGAGCAAGCCGTCCATGGCGCGGTCGGCTGCCCGGGTCGCCGCCCGGATCGCGGCCTCGTCGCCGGCCGGGGCAGCGAACATCAGCCGGTAGAGATGCGGCCGGCTTCGGCCGATCGCCATCAGCGCGAACAGGGCACGCTCCAGCCGCTCGGCCGGGGACAGGCGCGGCTCGGCCTGTACAGCTCGCACCTGGTCCGCGAGCCGGTCCAGGGCCTCGGCGGCGACAGTGGTCAGCAGGCTGTCCTTGTCGGGGAAGTGCCGGTAGGGCGCACCGCGGGTGACTCCGGCACGCGCCCCGACCTCGCGCAACGTCACCGCGTCAGGACCACCGGCGTCCAGCAGGTCGGCCGCCGCGTCCAGCAGAGCGCGGCGCGTCATGGCGGCGGATTCCACACGGCTGATCACAGCGATCACCTTACCGTTGACACTGTCATCTGAATTGCCTAGCGTCATTCAGGTGACAATGTCATCTGAAGAGTACGTCGTCGTGACCGGCGCCTCGACCGGGATCGGCGCGGCCTCCGCCCACGAGCTGGCCCGGTTGGGGTTTCACGTCCTGGCCGGCGTCCGCCGAGACCGGGACGCCGACGCCCTCCGCGCTCCGGGTGTCGAGCCGGTCATCCTCGACATCACCGAGTCCCGCCACATCGCCGACCTGGCCGCCCGCGTCAGCGCCCAAGCAGGTGCGCTGCGGGCGTTGGTGAACAACGCCGCCGTCTCCGTCAACGCCCCGGTCGAGACGCTGCCGCTCGCGGAATGGCGCAGGTTGTTCGAGGTCAACCTGTTCGGGCACGTCGCCGTCACCCAGGCGCTGCTGCCCGCTCTGCTTCGGCACGCCGGTCGCGTGGTCAACGTCAGCTCAGTCGGCGGGAAGGTCGCGATGGCCACTTTCGGCCCCTACGCGGGAACGAAGTTCGCCTTGGAGGCGGTCAGTGACGCGCTGCGCCGGGAAGTCGCGCCACTGGGCGTGCGGGTGGTGGTCGTCGAGCCGGGCGGGATCCGGACGGAGATGGCCGACCGGGGCATCGCCACCACAAGCCGTTTGGCCGAGGCCATGACGCCGCAGCAAAAGGCGCGCTATGGGGCGCTGGTCCAGGCAGTCGTGTCGCTGACCGCCGCAGGCACCGCGGGTGGCAGATCCCCTGAAGATGCCGCCCGCGTGATCGCCAAGGCCGTGACAGCGAGCAGGCCCAAGACCCGCTACACCATCGGTCGCGACGCGGCCCTGCTCACCCGGCTGGCACGGATTCTGCCCGACCGGATGCTGGACCGCGTCGCGGCGGCGGCTCTCCGCGGTCACTGGGTGACGTCCACCAGAACCCAGGTCGGTACGGCGGAGCCCGGCTCGTAGTGACGGACTGAGAGCTGCTCCTGGCCCGGTTCCGGCGGGGTCAGGTAAAGGCGTTCCGTGGCGCTCGTGTGGTTGCTGAGGAAGACGCCGCCCGAGCCGTCGGGCGTCTGGCACCACAGGTAGCTGTCATCGGTGGCGTTGAACGGGCTCATCCAGACCTGGCCTTGGCCGCTGGAGTGGACGTATTTCTGGTTGTAGACCAGGTAGGAGCAGTCGTCGTCGCCGGTCCTGCCCGCCGGGATGGTGATGAAGCGCTGCTGAGGGTCGTCGTGGTCGGGGGTGAGGATCACCTCGTCGTCGAAGGAGTCGGCCTCCAGGGCCAAGGTGGGGTCAATCGAACCGCGCAGGAGGACCTCGTTGACGGCGCCCGCAGTACCGGACGCCTGGAGGAACCAATGCTGAGCGGCCGAGCCGTCGAAGTCGCGGGCGGCCAGTTCGCCGCCGCCGGCAGGGGCGGTGAGGACTTGGCCGGTGGCGAAGTTCTGCAGGGTCCAGGTGCCGTCGCCCTGGTAGGCGGGGCGCCAGAGCTGGTCCGTCGCCTCGTTGGGCCACAGGACGATGCGGGCGTCGCGGGCGCCGCCCTCCTGGCCCAGGTAGCGGCCATTCCACGGATTGCCGGCGATCAGGCGATAGTAGCCGTCGAACTCGGCGTCGCGGACCAGGCGGAAGGTCTGCGTCGGGAGCTGAGCCGTACGGGATTGGTCGGTGACGACGTGGCTGCCGCTGCCGCTGCCGCCGGAGGGTCCGGCCACGTTGGTGGTGCCGGCGTTGCGGAGCACCGCCGCGACCGGCGGGATCACCACGGCCTGCGCCGGGGGCGCCGGCGGGTTGACCAGGTGGCTGAGCTGGTAGACGACGGGGTAGTGGTCGGACAGCCGCATCATGTCGGCCCGCTGCCCGCTGACGACGTTGGGGTGCGGCAGGCCGATCGGAACGGCCGCGTAGTCGAGGATGCGGGGCGTGAGGTCCTCGCCGGGCAGCGGCGGCCGGGTCGGGTGGGTCGGGTGCTGCGGAGCGATCACCTGGAACTCCCCCGCGACCGCGGTGGCCAGCGACGGGTCGGGTCCGGTCTGCGGGGCGTGCGGCATGCGGTTGTAGTCGCCGAGCGCGACCCAGGGCAGCGCCGTGCCGTTGGGGCCCGCGTTGGACATCAGGGTGCGGATGTTGCGCAGCAGCTGGGGGTCGTCGCCGCCGCTGCCGGACTGCCCGTGGACGGTGAAGTAGACGACGCCGTCGACGTTGACGCCGAGCGCGGGCCTGCCTCGCGAGCCTTGGTACAGCCCGGCGGGGGCGACGTAGATGTCCTGCGGCTGGACCCGGGTGCGGGTGGCGATGGCCAGGTTGACCCGGCCGGTGGGAGTGGTGGGGTTCTCGTCCGTGTGCAGCCAGTACAGGTAGCGGGGCCGGCTGGCCGTGCCACCGTACTCGAACTCCTCGACATCGGGTGAGGAGCCGTCCCACTGGTAGAACACGTTCTGTGGGGTGCTGCTCAGGTGGACGGCGCTGGCGGGCGGAGCGCCGGCCTCCTGCAGCAGGGCGACGGTCGCCCCGCTCTGCGTCATGAGCTGGTTGAGGCCGAGCGTGTACTTGTTCTCGTACGATCCGCCGCCCGTGGTGCCCGTGCCCTGCATGTTCCAGGTGATGACGTTGCGGCGGTTGTTCGAGCGCGGGTCGATCTCGCCGCCGGCGTCGCGCAGGAAGAGCGAGTTCTGGCCGCCGGGGTCGAGAGTGGCGACGCCCTGGCCGACGTAGTCGAGGGTCTCGCGCCCGGTCCAGTCGGGGATGGCCGCGCCGGCCTGGCTGAGCGGCTTGAAGCGCTGCGGGGCGGCGCTGTCGGAGCCGAACTGGTAGACGGTGCCGGTGGCGTAAGGGGTGTAGGTCTCGTACGGCCCGCCGGGTGCGGCCTGCTTGATCAGAGTGTTGCGGTAGAACACGTTCTGCGGCCCGGACGAGCCCGACCATTTGGCCGCCTTGGGCCCGGCGGCCCACCAGATCGGCCACCAGGTGCCGTCGTCGATCTCGCCGCCTTCGCCGCCGCAGTTGGTCTGGCAGTTGCCCGACCGGTGCTCGTACGGCACGCGCACGGTGTTGGCCTCGAAGAGGTTGTTGTGCTCCCAGCCGCCGTGCAGGTTGAGGTCGGAGTCGAGGTCGTTGCGGAAGGCGACGTTGCCGGACGCCGACCATTGGAAGGTGAGGTGGCGCAGGTTGCGGCTCAGGTTGTAGGCCCACAGCGAGTCCCACACCCGGCTGCCGCGCAGGTAGCCGTTGCCGCCCTTGCCCTTGTTCCAGGCGCCGTCGAAGCTGTTGCGTTCGATCTGGAGGTTGCGGGCGTTCTCGGTGACGATCGGGTGCGAGCCGGTCATGGTGGCGGACAGGCCGCGGGCCCAGCTGTTGGCGGCCCATTTGAAGACGATGCCGTGCATGGCGTACTCGGGGGCCATGTTGCCGTAGTTGTGCACGGCCTGCTCGGGGGTGAGCTGGTAGGTGCCGCCGACGAGTTTCGGCAGGCCGTTCAGGTCCTGGGTGAACGAGAAGTTCTCGAACCCGACGCCCTGGACGACCTTCAGCGGGGTGACCTTGCTGGCGTACGGAGTATCGCCGAGCGGGGTGGAGCCGTCGGAGGTGGAGTCGACCGGCAGGTCCCATTCCAGCGGCCGGTCCAGGGTGATCGTCTTGGCGGTGGCGTCGAGGCCGATGACGCGGAACATCTGCTGACGCATGTGGAGGTTCTCCATCTGCGTCCGGTCGGTGACCCCCTGTTGGGCGTAGAAGCCGAGGCTGTTGGCCGCGCCCACCCACACGTAGCCGCCGAGGGCGAACTTGGTCATGGCGGCGTTCGAGACGAGTTGGATGACGGTGTCGCCCTGCCTCGCGGCGTAGCCGGTGTCGCCGTTGCTGGTGGCGACCTTGATCCCGGAGACCCAGTGCTGGTTGACACTGCCTTCGAAGAGGTCCTTGCGGTTGGCCGGGGCGGCCGCCCAGTCGTCCTGGTAGCGGGTGGCGATCTCGCGGGTCTGCACCTTGAACAGGCCCCGGCCCGGCCAGATCCAGCCGCCGGTGCCGGTGTCGCTCCCGGTGCCGGCGGTCATGGAGTCCTGGTCCCAGCGGCCGTTGACCAGGGTGTCGTAGCGGGTGTTCAGATCCGGGCGAAAGACCAGGTCGGTGCCGTTCTGGCCGCGCAGGATCAGGAAACTCGCGTCGACATATATCTGCCGGGAGACGTCCAGGCGGCCGGCGGGCAGTGTGATCAGCGACAGCCGGTGGTAGTTGGCGTTCGGCGAGCACTGGGCCTTGATGGCGTCGATCGCGTTCTGCAGGCCGGTGGTGTCGTCGATCCCGTCGTCCGGGGTCACCTGGTAGGTGGAGGCGAGCTGGGCCGGGGTGATGCGGCAGGAGGCGTCGCCGGTCACGTCGCCGTCGCCGGGCAACGGCTGACCGCTGCGGTAGCCGACCCGCGACCAGTCGGGCAGCCCGGTGGGCGGGGCCGTACGGTTGGCGGCGCTGAGCTCAGGCCCCTGCGCGCCCGGGCCGGCGGTCACAACGGGCGGCGGGTCGGCGGCGGCGGGCGCCGCCAGACCCACGAGGAGCAGCAGGACGACGAGGAGGATACGCATGGCCGGTCACCACTGCGGGGCGGGCGGGGTGGGCAGGGTGGCGAAGTCGGTGGCGAACTTCCACAGCAGGCCGGACAGGCCGCTGCCGGCGCCGTTGATCACGTAGTAGAGCGCGCCGCCGTTGGTGACGGCCAGCGGGGCCGATCCGGTCCACGCGTAGGCGTTCTCCTCGTAGTACTCGGACGAGTCGCCGTTGCGCAGGATCCGGGTGGCCATGAGGCCGTTGTCGAGGTCGGCGTAGAGGACCGCGCCGTACCCGGTCCCGGACAACGTCACGGACGGGGCCAAGCGCGACCAGCCGACGTCCTGCGGGCTGGTCCAGCCGCCGAAGCCGTAGCGCTGGCGGGTCATGTAGACGTTGTTGTCGGTGCCGGTGAAGGCGAGCACGACCTGGTTCCAGGGGGCGTTGCCATCGTTGACCTGCGCGGCCAGCGCGGGCGCCTTGTAGCTGGTCGCGTTCGGGACGATCGCGGGAGTGGCGAAGGCGGAGCTGCCGCCGTCGTAGTACATGGTCCAGATGTCGTTGCTGGTCTGGCTGTTCCAGCCGAGCATGTAGGAGTTGTTCGGCAGGGCGGCGGCCGCGATCGAGAGGTCGTCGGAGGTGCGCGCGTCGTTGGGGATCTTGGTCGGGGAGGGCAGTGTGGCCGGTAACTGGTAGCTCGTGGTGAGCTGGATCCGCTGCTGGTAGAGGTGGCCGTCGGTACCGGTGTGGAAGACCCGGAAGTTGCCGCGCGACCCGTCATCGGTCCAGATCATCACCGGGGCGGCATAGGTCTGCACGTACCCGGTCGGGGTGGGCAGCGGGTAGGCGGGGCCGTTGTTCAGCGAGATCCAGACGCCGTCGTTGTCCGCCCCGCGCCAGGCGTGCAGGATGTCGCCATGGTTGTCGCGGGCCTCGGCCGGGGTGGACCTGCTGGAGATCGGGCCGCCCGCGTAGGTCACCGCGCGCCACTGGGTGTCCTCGCCGGGGAAGCCGTAGTGGTAACCCGCCGACGCGGGAACCGCCAGGCCGATGATGACGGCGAGGGCCGCCACGGCTGCCAGAATGAGTCGCCGGAACATGTCTCCTCCAGGTGTGTTCGTCGAGGACTTCAGCATCGTCCCGCCTCACGTCCTTCGCACCAGGGGAGTCCCCTGGCCCCGGGCACCGGTGTGTCACCCGGGCGCGATCCGAGCACCTGGCGGGCCAGACGGCATTGCTGGAGTACGGAGCCGCCAGCGCCTCGGCCGATCCCGCGTCACCGTCCACCACACCAGGGCGCGGCTGATCTACGGCGAGTGGCTGCGCAGGCAGAACCGCAGAGTGGACGCACGAGTCCAGCTCAAGGCCGCCTTCCACGCCTTGGACGCCATGGGCGCGCGGGCGTTCGCCGGACGCGCCGAGCGGGAACTGCCGGCGACCGGAGAGACCGTGCACAAGCGCACCGAGGGTCCTCGGGGGCGGCTGACCCCGCAGGAGACGCAGATCGCCCAGCTGGCCTGTGACGGACAGACCAACCCGGAGATCGCCGCCCGCCTGTTCGTGAGCCACCGCACCGTCGAGTGGCACCTCCGCAAGGTCTTCGCCAAGCTCGACATCGCCTCCCGCAAGGAGGTGGGGCCCTCCAGGCCACGGGCCCCCATTCGGCCTGACGCCCCCAGGGGAAGGCCCAGGGACCTCCACGGGCGCGAGCCCCGGGGACCGCGAGCGATGGTGGGCACACATCAGCCCGCGATGCCCGGGCCATCCCCACAGGAGAGAAGATGAGCGAGCACGCCTCCGCCAAGTCCATCTGCCGGACGGTCGCCGTCCTGCTGGCCGCCCTCGTCACCTGCTTCGCCCTCGCTCCCAGCGCCAACGCACAGGGCAACTGCACCCACTACGGCGTCGCCGGGTACGCGCAGCTGTTCACCGGCTACAACTTCGACGGCGACTGCTACGAAGTGCGGCTCAACACCGGCTCGCACGTCATCCCCGCCTACGCGTCCAGGAAGATCTCCTCGCTGAGGAGCTGGGGCTGGTACGGCGGCGAGCGGGTGTGGCTGGCCGACTCCTACTACAACGGCGGCGCCGACTTCCCCGCCGGCCAATGGGTCACCTACCTGGGGCCCATGGACGACAAGGCGGACAGCGTCGAGTTCCGCTGATCGCCACGGGGGCCGCAGGAGACGCGAGGAGGAGAGGGAATCATGACGCAGACATATCGGACTTTGCGCCTTACCAGGGCGAGTAAGGGGGTGCTGGACGTCGTGATCGACGCGCCGCCGATGAACTTGATCGGTCCGGAACTGGTCCACGACCTGGCGAGCCTGTTCGGCGAGCTGGCGACCACTCAGGACATCCGGGCCGTGGTCCTGGAAAGCGCCGACCCCGAGTACTTCGTCCCGCACGTCGACCTGACCAAGGTCGCCGACTACACCGCCGAGGCGGCCAAGGCGGGCGGCCCTGGCGACGCCTCACTCGGCATGCTGTGGCACCGGCTCAGCGAGCTGCCGGTCGTGACGATCGCGAAGATCCGCGGCCGGGCACGCGGGGCGGGCAGCGAACTGGCGCTGGCCTGCGACATGCGTTTCGCTGCCCTGGAGAACGCCGTCCTCGGCCAGATCGAGGTCGGCACCGGCGCGCCTCCGGGAGCGGGGGGTGTGCAGCACCTGGCCCGGCTGCTGGGCCGGGGGCGGGCGATGGAGGTGATCCTCGGCTCCGAGGACTTCGACGCGAGTACGGCGGAGCGGTACGGCTGGATCAACCGGGCGCTGCCCGACGCCGAGCTGGACGCCTTCGTGGACCGGCTCGCGCGGCGGATCGCCGCCTTTCCCGCCGAAGGAGTCCGTACGGCGAAGCGGGTCCTCAACGAGCTGACCCTGCCACCGGCCGACGCCGTACGGGCGGACGCGATCCGATTCCGTGACCTGGTCGCGTCGGAGGCCACCCAGGCGCGGGTGAAGACCCTGTTCGCTCAAGGGCTGCAGACTCGGGGCCCGCTCGAACTCAACCTCGGCGATCGCCTTGGCGACCTGTAGGCTCTGTGCAAGAGGACGGACGGGCGGCGTGGATCGCCCGCCGCCCGCCCTGGCGGAGCTCACCGCAGCCTGAGCCCGCTTCCTCCGTAGACGGTCCGGAGGGCCCGTTCGACCGTCTCGTCGTTCTCCCCGACCGGCGCGACATAGTCGAGCACCGCGCGGGCCGCCTCCTCCCCGAGCGTGCGAGTGATCACCCACGTGGCGAGGTACTGGGACGCCAGGCACCCACCCGCCGTCGCGATGTTCCCCTCCGCGTGGAAGGGCACGTCCAGCACCTTGACCCCGTCGGCCTCGACGAACGGCCGGCTGGTCCTGTCGGTGCACACCGGCATGGAACCCAGCAATCCCAGGCGGGCCAGCACCAGCGCCCCCGAACACTGCGAACCGATCAGCTGCCGCCCAGGGTCGAGCGGCAACCTGGACAGCAGCCGATCATCGGCGACCACGTCACGGGTCTTCACCCCGCTCCCGATGAGCACGACCTCGGCCTCGGTCACGAACTCGATCGGCCGCTGCCCGGTCACCGGGACGCCGTTCATAGACGTGACCACCGGTGTTGGCGTGGTGATGAAGGCTTCCAGCCCGTCGGCCCGGCGCCGGTTGATCAGTGCCGAGGCGATGAAGCTGTCCAGCTCGTTGAACCCGTCGAAGGTGACCACCGCTACCCGCATGACGACTCCCTGGATGAGATCAGACGTACTTGTCATCATCACGCGCCTTACCCGCAGACCTGTCCAGCTGGTGGATCTCCGCCTGGCCAAGCACGTTTCGACAGTTCATCATCACGATGTGGCAGAGGCCCTATCAGAAGAGGAGCGAAATGTTTCTGATGTCCAATAAGTCGCATCTCAAGGCTGCGACCGCCGCCGCTGCGACCGCCGCCGCACTGATCGCCGTCACCCCCGGCACCGCCCAGGCGGCGGGCAACTGCACCCACTACGGCCAGGCCGGGTACGGGCAGGTGTTCACCGACTCCAACTACTCGGGCGACTGCTGGGAGTTCCAGATCGGCGTCTGGACGGTCTTCCCCGTCCTGGTCAATCACAAGGTCTCCTCGCTGCGGAGCTGGGCCGCCTACTCCGGGCAGCAGGTGCACCTGTCCGGCGACGGCCTGACGTTCACGGCGGGCGCGGGCGAATGGTGGGCGAGCCTGCCGGGCTGGTTCAACGACAAGGCCAACGCCGCCTACTGACGGAAGGCTCCGGGCCAGGCGACCGGCCCGGAGGCTTCACCGTACGTCAGAGCAGGGCGCGCAGGACCGGCTGCAGGGCGCGGTGGAAGGTCGGGTAGGCGAAGTGCATCCCGACCAGCGTCGCGATCGGTACCTCGGCGTGGATCGCGGTGACCAGGGCGGACAGGACCTCACCGCCCATACTGCCCACGACGGTGCCGCCGATCAGCACGCCCCGGTCGGCGTCGGCGACCAGTTTGATCGGGCCGGCCTCTGCGGCGATCCAGCCGCGGGTGCCGAGGTCGCCGGTGGCGGTCTTGACGTTGAGGCCGCGTTCGCGGGCCGCTGTCTCGGTGAGGCCGACCGAGCCGACCTCGGGCGCGGTGAAGGTGACGCGGCCGACCGCGCGGTAGTCGGCCCATGGGCCGTCCTCGCCGGTCAGGTCGCGGAGGACGATGTCCGCTTGATACATCGACATATGGGTGAAGGCGCCCTTGCCGGTGATGTCGCCGATGGCCCAGACGCCGTCGGCGACCCGCATCCGCTCGTCGGGATCGAGCACGCGCGCCTGCGGGTCCAGGCCGACATGCTCCAGACCGAGATCGGCCAGGTTGTTACGGCGGCCGGCGGCGACCAGCAGGCGCTCCGCCGTCACCACCCCGTCAGCCAGGTAAATGCGGAAGCCGTCGCCGTCGTGCTCCACCCGTTCGGCTCGCGCCGCCGTACGGACCCTGATGCCTTCGGCCGCGAACGCCTCGGCCACCGCCGCCGACGCCTCCGGCTCCTCCACGGCGAGCAGCCGGTCGGCCACCTCGATCACCGTCACCTCGATGCCGAAGGAGGCCAGGGCCTGCGCGAGCTCGCAGCCGATCGCGCCGCCGCCGAGGACGGCCAGCGAGGCGGGCAGCTCGGTCAGCCGGACGACGTCCCGGTTGGTCCAGTACGGCGTGTCCGCGAGCCCGGGGACGGGCGGCGCGGACGGGGAGGTGCCGGTGTTGAGGACGATGCCGCGCCGGGCGGTGTAGGCCGTCTGTGTGCCGTCGGGGCCGGTCACAGTGACCGTGCCCGGCGCGCTGATCCGACCCCGGCCACGCGCGAAGACGCCGCCCGCGCCGACCAGCCGATCCACCGCGACCTGGTCGTTCCAGTCGTCGGTGGCCTCGTCGCGGATGCGGTCGGCGACCGGCTTCCAGTCCGGGCGCACGGACGCGGCCTGCCGGGCGATCCGCAACCTGTCGGCGGCGGCGATCATCATCTTGGTCGGGATACACCCGTAGTAAGGGCATTCGCCGCCGACCAGGCGTTCGTCCACGCCGACGACCGACAGCCCGGCCTTGGCCAGGCTCCCTGCCACGTGCTCGCCACCGGGGCCCAGGCCGATCACTACGACATCGCATTCCATGGTCGTCTCCTCCCCATTCGTTTCCTCCTATGACCATGCGGCAGCCCCTCACCGTTTCGCACCCGTGCCAACCCCTGGCGCAGAGGCCAGGGCTCACCCCTGGTGCGATGGGGTCGCCGCCGGAGTGAAGCTGAGGCCGTTCCCACCGAAGGAGAGCGACCATGAACATCAATCTGGACGGGCTGGACATCCGCTACACCGAGAGCGAACCGCGTGACAGGCACGCGCTACTGCTCAGCCCCTGGCCTGAGAGCCTGTACGCCTGGGAGCCCATGTGGGCAGAACTGACCGCCGCCGCGCACGTGGTCGCCGTCGATCTGCCCGGGTTCGGAGGGTCGGAGGGCAGCTCAGAGGCGCTCACCCCGCGTGCCGCCGGACGCTTCGTGCTGCGCTTCATGGACGCGCTCGGGCTCGACAAAGTCCACGTCGTCGGACCGGACGTCGGCACCAGCGCCTCTCTGTTCGCGGCGGCTCAGCAGCCGGAGCGTTTCCACAGCATCGTCATCGGCGGCGGAGGCGCGTCGGCCGATCTCGCGCTCGGCGAACCACTCGCGGGCTGGGTGACCGAGCCGGACATCAGCTGGTACAAGTCGAATGCGGACCAGGTCATGCGGATGACCCTGGAGAACATCTTCCCGGCCACGCCGCTCGGCGAGCACGTCCGCGACGACTATGTCGCTTCGTACGCCGGTCCGCGCTTCGCCGAGTCGATGCGGTACGTCCGCACCTACCCGGAGGAGCTCGTGGCCCTCGAACCGCTGCTCCCGGCCATCCAGACGCCGGTCCGGATCATCTACCCCGAGCGGGACCTGGTCGTCCCGCGCCCGCACGCCGAGTACCTGGCCGCCCGGCTGCCCCACAGCTCGCTCGACGTCCTCGACGCCGGGCACTTCGCCTGGGAGGAAAACCCCAAGGGATATGCCTCCCTCGTCCTCGACTGGTGGGAGCGCCACCAGCCCATCGAAAGGTGAATCATCATGAAGCAGGATCTGAAGGTCGAAGCCGTCGTCATCCCCGTGTCCGACGTCGACCGCGCCAAGAAGTTCTACGAGGGCCTGGGCTGGCGGCTCGACGCCGACTTCGCCTTCGGCAACGGTTTCCGCGTCGTCCAGGTGACCCCGCCGGGATCGCCCGCCTCCATCCAGTTCGGCACCAAGATCACCAACCAGAAGCCCGGCACCGCCGAGGGCGTCTACCTGGTCGTCTCCGACATCGCCGCCGCCCGTGAGCAACTCGTCTCCCTCGGCGCCAACGTCAGCGAGGTCTTCCACCCCGAGGCCCCGGGAGCTCAGTTCGGGCTCGCCGAAGGCCAGGCGGACGGGCTCGCGTCCGAGCGGGCCAGCTACGGCTCCTTCGCGACCTTCCGCGACCCCGACGGCAACACCTACCTCCTGCAGGAGGTCACGACCCGCCTCCCCGGACGCGTCGAGAGCACGTCCACGACGTACGCGACGGTGAGCGATCTGGCCGGCGCGCTCAGAAGGGCCGCCGCCGCGCACGGCGAGCACGAGGCCCGCAACGGCGGCGCCCACGACGAGAACTGGCCCGACTGGTACGCCGCCTACCTGGTCGCCGAACACCACGGCGACGAACTACCCCGCTAGGACAGATCATGACCATCTTCGACGTCACCGCCGCCAACGGCGTGACCTACGCCTACCGCCGAAGTACATCCAGCGCGTCTTCAGCCGCACCGAGCACCTCGACCGGCCCAACGGCCCCGAGGTGGCCCGCGCGCAGTACGACGCGATCGTCGAGTGGGGCATCCCGGACCCCGGGCAGCTTGCGAGGCTCGCCGGGATCATCCAGCCCACCCTGGTCGCCGCCGGGGACAACGACGCGATGATCCCGACGGTCAACTCCCAGTTCCTCGCCGACCACCTCCCCGATGCCCGGCTGCGGATCTTCTCCGACGCCGGTCACGGGTTCCTGTTCCAGTACCCGCGCCAGTTCGCGGCGCTCGTCCACGAGTTTCTGTACGGCCCAGCGGACTGATCTTAGAATCGAGCCGTGCCAACAGCGCCGGTCCTTCGCGGACGCCTACCTGAACGTGACCGACTGGACCAGGCGCTGCGGCACGTCCGGGGCGGCGAGAGCGCCGTGCTGGTCCTGCGCGGTGAGGCCGGGGCGGGTAAGACGACGCTGCTGCACTACGTCGAGCGTGCGGCGGCCCATTGCCGGGTCGCCCGGGTCACCGGCGTCGAGTCCGAGCTGGAGCTGCCGTTCGCCGCGCTCCACCAGCTCTGCGCCCCGTTACTCGCCGCCTCCGTTATCCTGCCCGCGCCACAGCGGCAGGCGCTGGAGGTGACGTTCGGGCACGCCACCGGGGCGACACCCGACAAGCTCGTTCTCGGCCTGGCCGTGCTGGGCCTGCTCGCGGAAGCGGCCACCGAGCAGCCGCTCGTCTGCTTGGTCGACGACGCCCAGTGGATCGACGCGGCCTCCCGGCAGGTGCTCGGCTTCGTGGCCCGGCGGCTGCTCGGCGAATCGGTGCTCCTGGTCTTCGCCGTCCGGGAGCCGAACCAGGACACACTGCTGGCGGGGCTTCCGGTGCTGGCCGTGGACGGCCTGGACGACGCCGGCGCCCGGGAACTGCTGGCCGCGGCGACCCCTGGACGGCTCGACGAGCGGGTGGTCGACCGGATCGTGCGCGAGACCCGCGGCAATCCCCTGGCGCTGCTGGAGCTGTCCCGGAGTGGCCGGGCCGAGCTGCTCGGCGGGTTCGCCCTCCCGGAGGTCGGCACGGACGCTCTTCGAGAGCGCTACGAGCGGCGGATCCGTGCCCTGCCGGAGCCGACCAGGCACCTGCTGCTCCTCGCGGCCGCCGACCCCACCGGCGACGCCGCCCTGCTCTGGCGGGCCGCGCAGAGCCTCGGACTCGGGCCGCACGCGGCTGGTCCGGCGGAAGAGACGAACCTGGTGGAGATCGGGCGGAGTGTCCGGTTCCAGCATCCCCTCGTGCGCTCAGCCGCCTACGCCGCGGGCAGTGTCGAGGAACGCCGTGCCGTACACAGGGCTCTGGCCGCAGCCCTGGACGGCGGGAGCGACCGGGTGTGGCACCTCGCCGCAGCGGCGGACGGGCCCGATGACCGGCTCGCCGCCGAACTCGCCGACGCCGCGCAGGGTGCGCTGTCGCGGGGAGGCGTGGCCGCGGCGGCGGGGCTGCTGCGGCGCGCGTCGGAGCTGACCACCGACCCCGGGCTCCAGGTCGAGCGCACGCTGGCCGCTGCCCAGGCCAGCCTCGACACCGGCGCGTTCGCGGCGGCGCTGGGTCTGCTCGCCCGGGCCGAGGGCCTGCCCGCCGACGAGCTGCAAGGTGCGCGGATCGACCTGATCCGCGGCCGCACCGACCGCGCCGCCCGCTCAGGACGGGAGGCGCCGACGGCGCTGCTGCGCGCCGCCCGGCGGCTCGAACCCCTGGACAGCAGGCTGGCCAGGCAGACGTATCTCGACGCGTGGAGTGCCGCCCTCGTCGCGGGCGGCCTCGCTCTCCCCGACAGTGATCTGGCCGCCGTCTGCGCGGCGGCCCGCGAAGCGCCCCCGCCGCCCGGCGCGGCGACCGCCGCCGATCGTCTGCTGGACGGCCTGGCCGCGCTCATCGCCGGCGGGACCTCGGCGGGGCACCCGGCGTTGCGTGTCGCGGTCGCAGAATTCCTCGACGGTGCGGTGCCGACCTCCCTGTGGCTGCACTGCGGGGTGCTGGTCGCCAACGCGGCGCTGTCGCTGTGGGACTACGATCGCTGGGAGGCGGCCAACGCCCGGCATGTCGAGCTGGCTCGGGCCGCCGGTGCGCTCGCGCCGCTCGCCAACGCGCTCAACGTGCACCGGGTCATCGCGCTGTGGCGCGGGGACGTGGAGTACGCCCGCGAGCTGGGGCTGGAGGAGTCGACCGTCAAGGAGGTCACCGGCACGCGGCGGGTGTCGTACGGGAACCTGTTCCTGCTCGCCTATCAGGGGCATGCGGCTGAGGCGCTGCCTCTCATCGCGGAGGCGGCGGGTGAGGCCGTCGAGCGCGGGGAAGGCCTCGGCCTGTACTTCACCGACCGGGCCACCGCGCTGCTCCACCTGGGCCTCGGGCACTACGCCGAGGCGACGGGCGCCGCCGTACGAGCCGCGACCGGCGACCTCGGCCCCTTCACCGCGCAGGCCTTGCCCGACCTGGTCGAGGCCGCGGTGCGCAGCGGCGCGACCGCGATCGCCGAAACCGCGCTCGTCCGGCTCAGGACGTACACGGCCGGATCGGACGAGGAGTGGGCGACGGGGCTCGAAGCGCGCTCGCGCGCGCTCGTCAGTCACGGAGAGGACGCCGACCGGTCCTACGCCGAGGCCGTGGAGCGGCTCAACCGGACCCGGCTGAGCTTCGAGCTGGCCAGGACCCGGCTCGTGTACGGCGAGTGGCTGCGCCGCGAACGCCGCCGCGTCGACGCGCGCCAACAGCTCAAGCAGGCCTTTGAGGAGTTCGTGGCCATGGGCGCCGACGGCTTCGCCGAACGCGCCAGGCACGAACTGCTGGCGACCGGGGAGAAGGTGCGTAAACGCACTGCGGACACCGTGGACGACCTCACTCCGCAGGAGGAGCAGATCGCCCGGATGGCGCGCGACGGGCGTACCAACGCGGAGATCGGCGCGGAGCTGTACATCAGCGCCCGCACCGTCGAATGGCACCTGCGCAAGGTCTTCGGCAAGCTCGGCATCGGCTCGCGCAAGGAGCTGCGCGACGTGCCCGCCGGCGTTCTCCGCCCAAGCAGGTGACGGCAGCGTCTGTCTGCCGTCGCTTCCGCCGGTTCACAATGGCGGCCATGGATCTGCGAGAGTCGTGGACTTCCTGCGGTCGCGGCGGGACCGCATCCAGCCGGGCGAGGTGGGGATGCTCGCCGGGACGCGCCGCCGGGTCCCCGGACCGCGCAGGGACGAGGTGGCGGTGCCGGCAGGAGCGTCCGTCGACTACTACAACCAGCTTGAGCAGGGGCGCGGGGCGCAGCCGTCCGAAACCGCCGCCGGAAAGGCGCTCAGCACGCACCTCAGTGGATCTTGGTCTCAAACCGGTCCCAAAATCGAAAGTGATCTTCATGAGAACGGCGATCATCAAGACTACGAGAAAGGCCGGTCTACCTGGGCTCTCGCCCAAGCCGACCGGCCTGTTCCAACCGTCGGGACGACAGGATTTGAACCTGCGACCCCTTGACCCCCAGTCAAGTGCGCTACCAAGCTGCGCTACGTCCCGGTTGTCTTCGCCCTCTCGGGGTGGACGTCATAACCTTAGCGCAGATCGAGCGGACATATGCACGCCGTGGCGTCCGCCGGGCATACGTGATCATGCGAAGGACAGGTGCGTGTGGGGCGCAAAGCGCTGATCGACCATGAGGAACTGCGGAGACTGGCCGGGGAAGGGCTGTCCAACGCCGAGCTGGCCGCGCGGTTCGGGGTGAGCGAGTCGGGGATCCTGCAGGCCAAGCGGGCCGCGGGGCTCTCCAAGCCGATGCTCAACCACTCGCGGGCCATCCCGTGGAAGCTGGAGCGCTCACACACCCAGTCGGGCCCGGCGACGAACCTGCGCAACCTGTCGTCGGTCGCGCAGGGGCGCGCGATCCCCGGGGAGAAGCTCAACACCGCTTTGCGGTGGGCCGACCGGCTGGTCTCCGGCGGGCTGGACGTCGCCTACGAGCCGGGGACCGGCTTCAGGGAGGTGCCCGCGCCGCCGGAGGGGTCGCTCATCGGGACGCTTGTGGCCGAGGCGCGTGCGGCCCTCGAGGCCTCGGAGCCTTCCGGGGGCGCGTAGTCCCGCGACTCAGGGCAAAGCCATTCCTATTACCCATCAAAACTTTATAAAACGCGAAATTCAGGTTTTTCTAGCGGCGAATCGCGGACAAGGGCAGCCGGTTTCGAGGCGCGCCCCCGGGGCAGCGCACGGGGACAAACGCGTACACAACCGGAGGAAGACATGTCCACCGTGATCTGGGTAGCCGTGATCGTGGTGGTGGCGATCGTCGCAGTCGGCTACGCCGTACTGCGACAGCAACGCCGGCACCGACTTCGCGACCGATTCGGCCCCGAGTACGACCGCACCGTGCAGGAGCGCGAGAACCGGCGGGAGGCCGAGCAGGAACTCCTGGCCCGTGAGCAGCGTTTCAGCTCTCTTGACATCCGCCCACTGGACGCGGGGACCCGCGATGGCTACGCGCAGAAGTGGATGGAGGTCCAGGAGCGTTTCGTCGACGCTCCCGGGTTCGCGGTCACCGAGGCCGATCACCTGGTGACCTCCGTGATGGCGGAGCGGGGCTATCCGACCGAGGAGTTCGAGCAGCGGCTCTCCGACCTGTCGGTCACGCACGGCCGCACCCTCGACCACTATCGGCTGGCCCATGAGATCAGCAGTCGCGCCGCCCGCAAGGAGGCGTCGACCGAGGAGCTCAGGCAGGCCATGGTTCACTATCGCGCCCTGTTCGAGGAGCTGCTCGGGGCTTCCGGCGGCGCGATCAACGGCGACCACTCCACCTGGCGGACCGGTCCGGGCCACGGGGAGACGACCGAGGAACGGACCGGCCGACGTGACGTACAAGGACAGTGATCCGCTATGAACGATCGACCCGGCCGCGACGAAGACCGTCTCGTCTACAAGAACACCGGCGACACAGACAGCGTCGGCAACGAGGTGAACGTCCCCTCCCAGCGCGCCGACGAGGTGACACCGGAGTTTCAGGAACCGCGTCCCGAGGACGCGCTCGCCGGACGCCAGGACGGCCCTCACGGTGAGTGGCCCGGGCACCCCGGTGACCGCCATGACGGCCTGGGCGACGCTCTGAGCGCCTCTCCGCCCGGCAGGGACCCGCTGAACCCGGCCTACCAGGTGGATCCCGCACACCAGCCTGATCCGGGGGACCCGGCGAACCCGGTACCGACGGAGGCCGGGCAGGCCGAGAGGCAGGGGCCCGCGCATCCGGCGTCCGTGTCCCCGCCCGTCGCGGGGCCGCTGTTCGAGCAGGACGCAGAGGAGGTACGGCGTCGCTGGCAGGAGGTCCAGGCGAGCTTCGTGGACGACCCGCGTGACGCGGTCGAGCGCGCGGACTCCCTCGTCACGGAGATCACGGACTCCCTGCGCGCCGCGCTTGAGGCCCGTGCCTCCGGTCTTCAAGGCCGCTGGAAGAACACTGGCGGAAACGACACCGAGGACCTCCGTACCGCCCTGCGCGACTACCGCGCGCTGCTCGAACAGCTTCTTGACCTGTCCACCGGCCTGTCCACCGGGAAGAGGTGACGCATGCTCGCAATCGCTGCCGCCGTCGTGTTCGGCCTCGGCCTGCTGCTCGACCTGATCAACACCAGGATCGGCGGCATTACCGGTACGACCTTCCTCCTCGGCGGCCTGCTGCTCCTCGCACTGCACCAGGCGGGGGTCGGAACGGCGGGCGTACGGAGCGGGACCGGCGGAAGCTGGCGCCGCAGGCGCTGAGTCCCGCGGACGCCGGAGCCCGGCGGGCTCTTTGGTCATCTGAGAGCCACGGGTTCCGGCCTGTCCTCCCTGTCCACCCTGGCCGCGCGCTCGAACTCCTTGCGAGGCTCGGCGAGCTGACCGAGCGAGACGATATCCCTGCGGAAGAACAGCGAGAGGGTCCAGTCGATCAGAATCCGTACCTTCCTGTTCAGCGTGGGAACCCTCGACAGATGGTAGGTCCGATGCATGAACCAGGCGGACAGGCCGCGCAGCTTGTGGCCGTGGATCTGCGCCACCCCCTGGTGCAGCCCCAGGCCCGCGACCGATCCGGCGTAGGCATGCCGGTAGGGCCGCGGTTCCTCGCCTCTGAGCGTGGCCACCACGTTGCCGGCCAGCGTGCGCGCCTGCCGTACCGCGTTCTGGGCGTTGGGGGCGCACATCTCCCCCGGCCTGGTGAGATCGGGTACGGCGGCGCAGTCACCGGCGGTGAAGACGGTGCGGGAGCCCTCGACGGTCAGCTCGGCGGTCGCCTTGACCCGTCCCATCGCGTCCAGCGGAAGCCCGCTCGTGCGCACGAGCGGATGCGGCCTGACCCCGGCGGTCCACACGAGGGTGTCGGCGTCGCACTCGGTGCCGTCGTCGAGGACGATGTGACCGTCGACGGCGGACATCAGGCGGGTACGGGTCCGCACGTCGATGCCTCGCCCACGAAGCTGTTCCAGCGTCCAGCGGCCCATCTCGGGACCGACCTCCGGCAGGATGCGGTCCGTCGCCTCGACCAGGAACCAGCGCATGTGGCGGGGCTCGATCGTCGGGTAGTACGCGCAGGCGTCACGGGCCATGTCCTCCAGCTCGGCCAGCGCCTCGACTCCCGCGAAGCCTGCGCCGACGAACACGAAGGTCAGCGCCCTGGCGCGGATCGCGGCATCGGTGGTCGAGTCGGCCAGGTCGAGCTGGCCGAGCACGTGGTTGCGTAGGTGGATGGCCTCTTCGAGGCTCTTGAAGCCGATCCCGCACTCGGCGAGGCCGGGGATGGGCAGGGTGCGGGAGACCGAGCCCGGGGCGAAGATCAGCAGGTCGTACCTCAGGATGCGGCCGGGGCCGCCGTGCGGGCGCAGGTCGACGGTCCGGGCGACGGGGTCGACGCCGACCACCCAGCCGTTGAGGATCCTGCACCGGCGCAGGACCCGGCGCAGGGGGACGACGACGTGCCTCGGTTCGACGTTGCCCGCCGCGGCCTCCGGCAGGAACGGCTGGTAGGTCATGTACGAGTCGGCGTCCACGAGGGTGATCCGGGCCTCGCCCCGGCGGAGTTCGCGCTGGAGCCGCAGGGCGGCGTACATCCCGACGTAGCCGCCGCCGACGATCAGGATGCGGACAGGTTCAGTCATAAATCGGGCGTACCCCGAAAAACCAATTCAGACCTTGAAAGACATCGTGATGAACGTGCCCGCGGCCCCGGTCTCGAACGTGATGTCGGAGCTGACCATCCGGGCGACCCACAGGCCCATGCCGCTGGTGGCGTGGGGCCCGGGGGGCGTCTCGCCGGGGGGCGTCCGCGGGTTCCACCGGCCCTCGTCGTGGATCTCGACGACGAGGGTACGGCCGACGGCCCACATGCGCAGCACGGCCTTCGCGGTGGGATGCCCGTGCGTGACGGCGTTGGTCGCGACCTCGTTCACCGCGACGAGGAAGTCGGCCAGGCCCTCCTCGGACATCCCACCCTGAACGGCCCGCGCGGCGGCGAAGTCTCGCACGTCGGGCAGATCCGGCAGGCAGAAGGCGAGCTCGGCCACGGCGGCTCCGGCCGCGGGAAACCGGGAACGGTCGCCGCTCGCCAGGAAGCGAGCCGGACGAGCACCGTCCTCGTTCACGCGAGATCCGCCTCCCCTGTCCCACCGCGCCCTCGTTCTCAGCACCTGGGGATCATTTCAAACACTCTCTATGCCACATCACGCCGTCGCCGACTTGGGTGCCCGGTAAGGGACGGGGTATTCAGCGTTCGGCGACCAGTTCGGCACGGAGGTGGTCCAGCACTTTCCGCAGGATACGGGAAACGTGCATCTGGGAGATTCCGAACTCGGCCGCGATCTCGGCCTGGGTCATGTTCCCGAAGAAGCGCAGCAGCAGGATGTTCTTCTCACGGGCCGGCAGTTTGTCGATCAGCGGCATGACCGCCTCGCGGTCGACGAGCATGCCGACGGCGTCGTCCTGGTCGGGGATGACGTCGCCCAGCGCGGCGGCGTCGTCGTCGGCGCCGAGCGGCGCGTCGAGGGACAGGGCACTGTAGGCGGCGGAGGCGTCCAGGGTGAGCAGGACGTCCTCCTCGGAGATGTTCATCTTCGCTGCCAGCTCCGCGACCGTCGGGGAGCGGCCGAGGTCCTGGCTGAGGTCGGCGACCAGCCGGTTCAGCTCGGCCCTGCGCTCCTGGTAGACGCGGGGTACCCGGATGGCCCAGGTGCGGTCGCGGAAGTGGCGCTTGACCTCGCCGGTCATCGTGACCACCGCGTAGCCGCGGAAGGCGTGGCCGAGGGTCGGGTCGAACCCGTTGACGGCCTTCATCAGCCCGACGTAGGCGGCCTGGAGGAGATCCTCGAGCGGTTCGCCGCGGTAGCGGTAGCGGCGGGCGATCTCCATGGCGAGCGGCCGATGCATCTCGACGAGGCGCTCGCGCAGACGCTCGGCGCGGTACTCGGAGATCTCGGGCAGAACCATCTCGGCGAGGAGGTCCTCGGCGGTCATCTCGGTGATTTCGAGGGCCTGAACGGTCATTGCTGCTCCCTGATAGGGCTGTCGGGCGACGCCAGAGCCACAGGGCAGCATCCGGGCAGACGGCATCGCCTCGACCACTTTTCGAGGCGAGGCCCTCTGCTGGACCTCGGTTCTAGTATTACCCCGATTCCGGGAGTATTGCTCGCCTGCAGGTAACAGTAGGGTTGCTAATCGAACGGCTAGGAGGGTCTGAGTGACGGTGTCGGAAAACGGCGAGAGAGCGGCGGCACTGACTTTGACGTCGGCGCTGGTCGGTGGGATCAACGTGATCCGGGTGACCGGCCTGCTCGACGCGACGACCAGGGATCAGTTCGCCGACTACCTGGCGGGCGAGGTGAGTGAGCACGGGCCCGACATGGCGCTGGACCTGGGCGGAGTGACCTTCATGGACTCCCGCGCGCTCGGCCTGATCGTCCACCACTGGCAGCTCAGCACGAACGCGAACGGCAGGTTCGCGCTCATCGGGGTGGAGTACGCGAAGACCAAGGTCATGTGGATCACCGGCCTGGCGCAGCGGCTACCGCTCTACGACACGATCGACGACGCGCTGGCCGCGTTCGGCTAGTGTCCCGCCTCTGAGATTCCGTGCTGTCGGCCATGGGATCGCCGAGGCGCTGACCAGATATTTGGTGCTGGGTGCACCTCATGTGGTGCGCCAGGAACTCGAACCCCGCCCACCAGCGGTCTTCGTGGCCCTCAGTTCGCCTTGCCGCCCTGGTTACGCTGGTGCTCGTCGACCAGCAGCCTGGCCAGGTCCGCCACCTTCACCTGATGGTGCTGGGAGACCCTGCGCAGCTCGTCGAAGGCGGCCTCGGCCGAACATCCGCTGGACTTCATGATGATGCCCTTGGCCTGGTCGATGATCGCCCGGCCCGCCAGCGCCTCCTGCATCTGGGCCGCGTCCGTCCTGACCTCGTCGTAGTCCCACATGTTGGCCAGCGCCACGGTCACCTGCTCGGCGAGCATGTCCGCCAGCGGGGGGACGCTCCTGGCCGCGAAGACGCCGGGGCGCACGCCGTACAGGCCGAGGACCAGCACGGCCCGCTCGACGGTGATCGGCATGGACAGGACGGAACGGACGCCGCAGCGGACCGCCATGCCGATGTAGTCCGGCCATCGGGAGTCGCGCAGGACGTCCTGGACGATCACGGGACGGCCGGTCGTGCGAGCCTCCGCCGAGGGCCCCTGCCCCAGCTCGCTCTCGCTGTCGACGAGCACGATGAGCTCGCTGTGCGAGGCGGAGACGACCACGCGCTCCTCGCGCCAGAGCTCGGCCGAGCCTCCGGCGCAGCCGGGCACCCCGCCCGCGAGTGTGGCGGTCAGGCCGCGGAGCACGCTCTCGCTCGACGTCTCCTCACTGACCCTGCCGAGGGCGGCGAGGTCACGTGCGAGAACGGGAGTGACCATGTCCATGTCACGAAAACCCTTCCCTGTTTCGCTAACTTAATCACTATCTGACCGCGCATCGATTCGACCACCGGGTGGCGTAGCGTCTACGACGCGACCCGACCCGATCCCGGCCGCTGACGAGGACGAGCATTGACCGACGCCATTGGCCTTCAGGCCCTGGAACAAGCGCTCAGCGCGCTCACCACCAGGGTCTCCTCCTTGCGCGAGGCGAGGTCCGCCTACCCCGCCGACCCCAGGTCCACACTGGACGCGGCCCTCGCGGAGCTCGACACGGCCCGCGAGTTGCTCGAGGCGTCCCTACGCGAGCTGCGCAAGGCGCCGAAGCGGTCCGGCGAGCGGGAGAGCGGGTCACAGCGGGAGCTCAAGCTGCTGCGTCAGGTGTTCCGCTCCTTCCCCGTCCCGGTGGTGGTGCTGGACGCGTCCGGGGTGGTCAGGCGGATCAGCGCGGAGACCTCACAGATGCTGGGCAGCCCCGCCGGTTACCTGATCGGCCGCTCGTTCCCGCTGCTCGTGGACGTCTCGAGGCGCGCGGCCTTCCGCTCGCACCTGACGGCGGTGCAGCAGGGCGGCCAGACCGCGACCTTCCAGACCCGGCTGGCCCATCAGGGCCGCGCGCACACGGTGCAGCTCGCCGTCACCAGGCTGACGATGCCCGGCGAGCCGCAGGAGATGGTCGCGGTCGTGATCCTGCCGCTGGAGGCGCAGGTGGCGGGCGCGCGCCCCGGGCCCGCTGACCGCTCTGACGCCTCCCTGGTCATGGCCGCGGCGCGCCGCCAGGAGCTGCTGTCCAGGATGACCCGCCTGCTGCTCGACGAGGAGAGCCTGCGCCAGCCGGTGACCGTCACCCGGGCGGCGCGACTGCTGGCCTCCGAGATCGCCGACTGGGTGATCGCCGACGTGGTCCGCGACGACGTGCCCAGGCGCGCGGTGGTGCTGGGGCCGAGCGACAAACCGGTGACCGAGCTGGTCCGCCTCATCGAGGGCCTGACGCCGCTGACGGCGCCCGCCGTCGCCCACGTGCTGACCGGGGGCTCCGGCATGATCCACGAGATGCTGGAGGAGGAGTCGCTGCTCGGCGAGATCCCCGGCGGGCCGCCGCTGCTGCGGATCATGGGCGCGGCGTCGCTGCTGATCGTGCCGATCCAGGGCGAGGCGGGCGCGCTGGGCGCCCTCACCCTGGTACGGCTACGCGACCGCGAGCCGTTCTCCCTGGCGGACCTGGGCCTGCTGGAGGAGATCGGCGCGCATCTGGGACTCGCCCTGCGCGCGAGGCGCAGCTTCCAGACCCGTTCCCAGGCCGCGGACGCGCTACGCACCAGCGTGGTGCCCCGGAGCCTGCCGGACATCCCGGGGGTCGAGGCTGCGGCGATCTATCACGCGGGGTCGAGCCCGGTCGGCGCCGAGTTCTACGACGTCTTCCCGGTGCGGGACGGGTGGGGTTTCGCGCTCGGAGGCGCCGCGGGCAAGGGTGACGAGGCGGCCTCCATCAGCGCCATGGTCCGCAACGGGCTGCGCGTGCTGAGCATCTGGGAGTCCGACCCCGGAGAGGTCATGCGCAAGCTGAACCACGCGCTGGTCGCGCAGAACAGCGGGATGTTCGTGATGGCCGTCGCCGGGTTCATCAGGGCTCGCAGGATCATGCTGGCCAGCGCGGGGCACCACCCCGCCGCGCTGCTGCAGCCTGACGGCGGGGTGCGGTTCACCGCGGGCGGCGGCGTGCCGCTCGGCATCGCCCCCGAGGCGGAGATGTTCACCGAGGAGCTCGCGCTGACCTCGGGCCAGACCCTGGTGTTCTACTCGGACGGGCTGGTCGCCTCGCAGAACGAGCAGGGCGAGGCGTACGGCGAGAGCCGTCTGGCCGACGTGCTGGCGCGCTGCGTCGGGCAGTCCCCCTCGACCGTGGTCAAGGCGGTTGAGGAAGACCGGCACACCTTCTCGAACGGGCGGGTGTGGGACGAGATCGTGATCCTCGCGTTGCGCGTCGCGTAGCGCGGGAGGGGCGTGCCGCCCGGCGGTTTCGCGGCCTTGCGGAAAATCGAGGTTTGCCCGAGGCGTCGAGTTGGGTATGGTGATGTTCATCGCAGATGAGTGCCTAAGAAGCAGGCACCCCTGAAGGATCACAGGCTTTTCATGCCTAATCTCCTCCCAGAGGTGTGCCGTGAACATCGCATTCGTCTCCTCGGACGCTCCTTCCGTCTCCCAGACCAAGGACGACATCGCCGCCCAGCGGGCTCACCTGATGGCCATCGCCCGCGAGCTCGGCCGTGAGCACAAGGTAACGATCTACACCCGCAGGAACTCGGACACCGACAAGCCCCGGGTCCGCATCTCCCAGGGCGTCATGCTGGAGCACCTGGCGGCGGGCCCCGCGGAGGAGCTGCCCGAGGACGGCGTGCTGCCCTACCTGTCCGTCCTCGGCGACCAGCTCATGCAGCGCTGGGGGCAGGACCGCCCCGACATCATCCACGCGCACTCCTGGACCGGTGGCCTGGCCGCCATCGCAGGCGCCGACGGCCTCAACGTGCCGTTCACCCAGACCTTCAGCAGCGAGAACACCCACGACGCCAGGAAGGTCAGGGTGCAGCGGGCGATCGGCCGCCGGGCCAGTGCGGTGATCGCCGGATGCGGGGACGAGGAGTCGACGCTGATCCGCCTGGGCGTGCCGCGTCGCAACATCTCGGTGATCCCCTGCGGGATCGACGTCGAGCGCTTCAGGCGCCAGGGTCCGGCCGCGGCTCGCGGCACCCGTCCCCGGCTGCTGCACGTCGGGCCACTGACCCAGGACAAGGGCGTGTACACCGCGATCCGTGCCCTGGAGGGCATTCCCGACGCCGAGCTGCTCGTCGCAGGCGGCCCGGCCCCCGGGGAGCTCGAGCACGACGCCGACGCGCACCGCGTCATGCTGCTGGCCAAGGAGGTCGGCGTCGAAGACCGCGTCACCCTGCTCGGCCAGGTGCCGCACGCCTCGGTGGCCAAGCTGATGCGCAGCGCCGACGTGGTCATGTCGCTGCCGAGAGAGGCCCCCGCCGGTGTCGTGGCGCTGGAGGCCATGGCGTGCGGTGTCCCGGTCATCGCCTCGGCGGTCGGCGCCCACCTGGACGCCGTCGTGGACGGGGTGACCGGGCTGCTGGTGGCCGCCGACCGGCCCGCTCGGACCGCCCGCCTCACCCGCGAGCTGCTCGCCGACCCCACCCGGCGCACCGCGATCGGCTTCGCGGGCGCGGACCGAGCCAGGTCCCGCTACTCGTGGGAGCGGATCAGCCAGGAACTCGTCCAGGTCTACGAGAACGCGATGGCCGCTCAGCACTGATCAGCCCGCACCGATCGGCTCGCGCCGGCCGTACCGTCATCGGGCCGGGGCCTCCGCCCGGAGGCCCCGGCCCTCGCATGCGGCCCCGGCCGGTCGGTACGACCGGAGCTCTCAGTACGGCTGGAGCTCTCGGTACGGCTGGAGCTCTCAGTACGATCGGAACCCTCAGTACGACTGGAGCTCGACCAGGTTGCCGTCCGGGTCGCGCAGGTGGGCCGCCCGCAGCGTCGGCCCCCAGGCGGGGCGGTTCCGCGCGGCGGCCACCAGGGTGCCTCCGTGCCGCTCGCAGACGCCGACGGCATCGTCAACGTCGGTCACGCGCAGCACCAGGGCCACGCCATCCTGGTTGCGGGGGCGCGGCAGGGGCGCGGGGGTGCCGACGTCTCCCGCCATCGCCGCGCGGTCGTACAGGGACAGGACGGCCTCGTCGCGCAGGTCCCAATTGGCGTAGGGGCCGCCCTCGTCTCCCCTGATCAGGCTCGCCCCGACGATCTCGCCGAGGACACCGGCGTAGAAGCGGAACATTCCGGCGAAGTCATCCACGAGCAGCCGAGGGTAGAAGACATCCATCTGCAACTCCATTCGTTGGTAGCTACCAATCGTTGGAAGTATCCTACGGTTAGAGCATGGTGATTCCGCCCTTTTCACAGAGCCTCCTGGATCAGGACATCTTCGTGCTGTCCAACCTCGCCCTGACCGTACGGCGACGCCTGACCGAACGGTTCGCCGAGCTGGGGATGAACCGCTGGGACGTGGCCGTGCTCGCGGCCCTGACCGACAACGGCCCGACCGTGCAGCGCACCGTCGGCACCCTCCTGGGGGTCGACCCGAGCGACATGGTCGACATGGTCGAGCGGCTCGTGGACGCCGGATGGGTCGAGCGGGAGCGCGACCCCGCGGACCGCCGCCGCTACGTCCTCACGCCGACGCCTCAGGGGCGAAGGATGTTCGAGCTGGCCCGGCAGGAGGAACGGCGGACGCGCGAGGCCCTGCTGGCGCCGCTGGACGAGCGGGGGCGCGAGGAGTGGCGCGCGCTGCTGCATCTGCTTCACGGCCACATGCGGGCGGGCGGTCTTGACGCCCTTCCCCCCGTCGGGGGTACGGCGGAGCCCGAGCCACGACCGTGACCCGAAGGCCGTGCAGGCGCACGACCGCGGGCCCGGGCTGACGCACGGCCACGGGCCCGGGGCGGCGCGACTCGAAGCGGGCGCCCTGGGATTTCGGAACAGGCGAGCGGCCTTGGGGCTCCAGAGCAGGCGGACGGCCTTCGGGCTTCAGAGCAGGTGGGCGGCCTTGAGGCTGAGGTGGATCAGCAGCCGGTCCTCACCGTCCGCGAGGTCGCGTCCCGTGAGGCGCTCCGCCTTGCCAAGACGGTAGTAGAGCGTCTGGCGGTGCACGCCGAGCGCGGCCGCGGACTCCTGAACGTGACCGGCCCGGTCGAGGTAGCCCTCGACCGTCCTGGCCAGTTCCGGGTCCTCCGCCAGCCCCGCGGCCTCCCCCGCCAGCTCCCGCAGATCCGCCGGGGAGAGCCGAGTGAGCATCCGGTAGACCCCGAGACGGGACCAGGCCGCGACCGGGGCGAACCCGGGCACCCGCCCCGCGACCCTGAGCGCCCGCACGGCCTCCTGCCAGCTTCGCCAGGCCTGGGCGGGCTCGGCCCTGGCGTCGCCGACCCCGGCGGCCGTGCCGTACATGTCCTGGACTCTTCTCGCGAGTTCGAGGGCCTGTCCTGAGGGGACGAGCAGCGCGGCCAGCGACTCCCCGTGGGTCAGCGGGCCCGGGTCGGCGAGCACGCCGCGCGGGAGCGTCCAGAGTGCGGCCACCCGGTCCGGTGAGCTCCGTACCGCGATCGCCGCCACCGGGCCCGCCACGTCGAGCCGCGCCAGCGCCCAGGAACGTTCCTCGGCGTCGGAGGAGAACAGGTCCCGCAGGTTCCTGCCCAGGTCCTGACGGCGGCGGGCGTCCTGCGCGAGCACCGCCGCAACCTGGGCCACGAGGCCGGAGACCGAGACGAGGGCATCGCCGTCGAGCGTGCCGTTGTCGAGCAGCCACAGGTAGCCGTAGGTCACGTCGTGGTAGCGCAACGGCACGCAGACCCGGGCGAGCACCCCCAGCTCCGCGTCCGCGGGGATACGGACCGGGCCCTTCGCGCCCGCGATGCCGTACCCCTCGAAGTAGGCCCGCACCTCCCGCGTCGCGCGGCGGCGGAGAATGGACTCCTGGCGGACCAGGTCGATGTCGCCGCTCTGCGCGGCGTAGGCGAGGAGTTGAAACGAGCGGTCCTCAAGGGTGGCCGAGGCACCGAGCCGGGTGGCGATCTCGTCGACTGTCTCCTGTAGCACCCCTCCATTGTTGTACATCTGTCTGAAAACAGATCACATCGATCGTGGCAGATGCACATGGGGTTGACTGAATTGAGGTTTTAGTCTAGAAGCATGCTCGGTTCCCTTCTTCTCGCCGGATCGCGAGTGCCGCTGGTACGGCGCGCGGTCTCCGGCGTCCCGCTGACGCGAAAGGTCGTCGACCGCTTCGTCGCGGGCGAGAGCGTCCAGGAGGCGGTCAAGGCCGTCCACAGGCTCACCGACGCCGGCCTCGCCGTCACCATCGACCATCTGGGCGAGGAGACCCGGGACTCCGACGCCGCCGCCCAGACGGCCGACGCCTACATCGTGCTGTTGAGCGCGCTGCGCGAGCTCGAGCTCGGCACCCGCGCCGAGGTCTCGGTGAAGCTCTCTGCCGTCGGCCAGGCGCTCGGCGCGGACGGCGACAAGATCGCCCTGGAGAACGCCCGCCGTATCTGCGAGGCGGCGCGCGACGCGGGGGCTAGCGTGACCTTCGACATGGAGGACCACACAACGGTCGACTCCACGCTCGGCATCCTGCGGGCGGTGCGCGGGGACTTCCCGTCCTCCGGCGTCGCCCTGCAGGCCTACCTGTTCCGCACCGAGAACGACTGCCGCGACCTGTCCCACGAGGGGTCGCGGATCCGCCTGGTCAAGGGCGCGTACGCGGAACCCGCGTCGGTCGCCCACCAGAGCAAGGGCGAGGTCGACAAGGCCTATGTCCGCTGTCTTCGGATTCTCATGGCGGGGCAGGGATACCCCATGGTGGCCACGCACGACGACCGGCTGATCTCGATCACCGAGACCCTCGCCGACCGTTTCGGCCGCTCGCGGGGCGACTACGAGTACCAGATGCTCTACGGGATCCGCACGGACAAGCAGCAGGCCCTGGCAGGAGCCGGCCACACGATGCGCGTCTACATCCCCTACGGCGACGACTGGTACGGCTACTTCATGCGCCGCCTCGCCGAGCGCCCGGCCAACATCGCCTTCTTTCTTCGCGCCCTTGGAGGCAAGTGATGGATGCCATCTCCAACGTCCCGACCCCGGCCAACGAGCCCGTCCTCGGCTACGCGCCCGGCAGCGCCGAGCGGGTGGCCCTGGAGAACCGCGTCAAGGAACTGGCCGGAGCCCAGCTCGACCTGACCATGACGATCGGCGGCGAGCAGCGGATAGGCGGCGGCGCCTCCATCGACGTGGTCCAGCCGCACAACCACGCCTCCGTGCTCGGCCGTACGGCTGACGCCACCGCCGACGACGTGCGGGCCGCGATCGACGCCGCGCTGGAGGCCGCGCCCGCCTGGCGCGCCCTGTCGTTCGACGAGCGGGCCGCGATCTTCCTCAAGGCCGCCGACCTGCTGGCCGGGCCGTACCGGCAGACGCTGAACGGCGCGACGATCCTGGGTCAGTCGAAGTCGGCGCAGCAGGCCGAGATCGACTCGGCGTGCGAGCTGATCGACTTCCTGCGCTTCAACGTCGCCTACGCGCGGCAGCTCTACAGCGACCAGCCGGTCTCCTCGCCGGGTGTGTGGAACCGGATGGAGTACCGCCCGCTCGAGGGCTTCGTCCTGGCGATCACGCCGTTCAACTTCACCGCCATCGCCGGGAACCTGCCCACGTCGGCGGCCCTGATGGGCAACGTCGTCGTCTGGAAGCCCTCCCCCACCCAGCAGTTCGCCGCGCACTTCACCATGCGCCTGCTGGAGGAGGCGGGCCTGCCGCCGGGCGTCATCAACATGGTGACCGGCAACGGCGCCGCCGTCTCCGAGGTCGCGACCACCCACCCGCAGCTGGCCGGCATCCACTTCACCGGCTCGACCCCGACCTTCCAGCACCTGTGGTCGACGGTCGGCGCCAACATCGCCTCCTACCGGTCCTACCCCCGCCTGGTGGGCGAGACCGGCGGCAAGGACTTCGTGCTGGCCCACCCCTCCGCCGACCCGGCTGTGCTGACCACCGCGCTGGTCAGGGGCGCCTTCGAGTACCAGGGGCAGAAGTGCTCCGCGGCCTCCCGCGCCTACGTCCCGCGCTCGGTCTGGTCGGCGATCCGCGACGACCTCGTCGGCACCGCCGAGTCGCTGACCATCGGCGACGTGGCCGCCGACCTGTCCACCTTCATGGGCGCGGTCATCGACGGTCGGGCCTTCGCCAAGCACAAGGCCGCGATCGACCGGGCCCGCGGGCTCGACTCGATCAACGTGCTGACCGGTTCCTACGACGACTCGACCGGCTACTTCGTGAAGCCGACGATCCTGGAGTCCACGGACCCGACCGACGAGATCTTCGTCAAGGAGTACTTCGGGCCGATCCTCGGCGTGCACGTCTACGACGACGCCGACTTCGACACGGTCCTCGACCAGATGGAGAGCGTCTCGCCGTACGCGCTGACCGGCTCGGTCATCGCCCAGGACCGCTACGCGATCGCCTCGGCATCGGAGCGCCTGCGCTTCGCGGCGGGCAACTTCTACGTCAACGACAAGCCCACCGGAGCCGTCGTCGGCCAGCAGCCCTTCGGCGGCGCCCGCGCGTCCGGCACCAACGACAAGGCCGGTTCGATCTTCAACCTGATCCGCTGGGTGAACGCCCGCACGATCAAGGAGACCTTCGTCCCCCCGACCGACCACCGCTACCCCCACCAGGGCTGACATCCCAGACCGCCCAGGGAGGTCCGGCCACCCGGACAACGGATAACGGCGATGCCCGGGACTCGTATTCACAGGTCCCGGGCTCGTTGTTTTCTCCTGCAGCAGGTCCGACCGGAAGACCCCGCCGGGACCGAGCACCCCTTCGACCACCGCTCCCGCCCCTCCGTCCAGGTGAGTGGATCACCGTGCGACTGGCCAGGGCCGCAGGCGGCTGCGCTTCCCCGTCCTTGATGCCGATCTCGACGACGAGCGGGTGATCACAGCCTCCATGTTGGTGCGGAAGTCGCCTGGTTCGTCCACATGGTGTTGTGGGAAGCCGCTCAAGTCACGCGGAGCCATACCCGGGTCACCGAGCTCGCCCCCGTCGGAGCCGGGGACGCCTTCGCCTCGGGATGGCTCGCCGAGACCCTGGAGGACGCCACCCCCAAACGGCGCCTAGCCACCGCCTGCGCGGCCGGGGCCTTCGCGGTGACCTCCGAAGGCGACTGGGAGAGCTTCCCTCGCCGCGCCGACCTTGCCCCCCTCCACCCCGCAGGCCACCACGCCGACATGGTCAGCCGCTGACCCAGACGCCCGACGGGGGCCTCCCTCCGAAGGCCGCGGACCCGGACCGCGAGGGGAGACGCCGGTTCACCGGAGAGTCGACGCGGCCCTGGCGTGAGCCTGGCGGAGGAGCTCGGCGAGCATGGCCCGCTGGCTGGCCACGTCGTCGGTGACGGGGCGCACGACGAGGCGGACCTCGATGAGGTAGTCGCCGTAACGGGTCAGGGCGACCCAGGTGGGAGGAACCGTGCCGGACTCATCTCGCAGGAGATACGCCTGAGCCTGCCCGCCGGGGAGATCGGGCGGCGCGACGCGGTGATATCGCTTCGTCCAGGAGGTCCGCCCGTCGCTCATCCGGATGGTGCGGCATTCCGCGGGCGGGTCGGCCGCGGACAGGCGGCGCAGGGCCGCGTCGGAGGCGTATGTGATCGACTCACTCAGGGTCGGTCCCGCGAAAGGGCCCTTCGTGGTGTCGATCAGGAAGACGGCGCCCAGTACGCCGCCGGGCTCGTCGCGAAGGGATCCCGCGACGCTCCAGACGCCCTGACTCCACCGCCGGCATTCCGGGTGGCCCACGGCCGCGGCGCCGATCTGCGTCTCCCCCATGACCGTGATTCGCCCGCTGGTGAACGGCGCCGCCTCCGGTGGCTTGCGGTCCAGGGTTCTCGCGTTCCGGAACCGCTGGAGAAGCGCCTGCTCCACGAGGTCGCCCCGGCTCCCCCGCGGCCAGATCACGGCGGGCGAAGGGGACGCGGAGATCCTCACATCCAGCTCCGCTTCGGGCGGCCACGCGCCGGGGGATGGGCTTTCCCGCGAGAGGGACGGCGCGGGAGAGGTGGCGCCGACACGGGTGACCGGAGAACAGGCCGCGGTGGTGACAGCGGCCAGGCAGAACGCGATCAGGACGGCGCCCGATCCCCGCCGGCGTGCGCACGACCTGCCCGGTCTCATTCTCTCCTCCGTTCCGTATCCAGCATATCGACTTCCACAGGCCGAGGCACGCGAATTCCGGAAAAAGAGCCGATCCGGAGGGCTCCCCGGAACGAAGAAAGAGCCGGATGAATTCGACCCCACGGAAAACCTGCGGCGGCCGATACGGGGACTGTCGTAACTGTCAAATCGAGTAGCGTCCGAATTCAGTCCGACAGTGGCACAAACCTTCGTTTACGGTCGCCCAATTACGAGAAACTGCTTCCCTGCCGCACTTACAGACATCTACAACAAATCCTGTCAAGATCTGTTCTCAAGGTTGTCGGCATCATTAACATCGATGCGACAAAACGCACGACTTCGACAACATGTCGATGTCGCCATGCGTCGATCGCATAGATCTCCATTCACATCGATTTCGAAATCATTCCGCCACGCTCGGCTACGCACACGTATTTCCGCCATGGTTCTGGTCCTGGGAGTCGCCCCAATGGGAATGGCCGTGACAACGGCGGACGCGACCGCCGCGGCTTCCCGCGCCCCCACGACCGCCCGGTCGTCCCTGCCCGCACCCCCGACACCCGATCCCACCCGACCGGCGTCCCCCCTCACCCCGTCGCCGTCCACCGCGCGGGACGAGCGGGGTGTGATCCTGCAGGATCCGGCACTCCGTGAGACGGCGCGCGCGGCGACCGCGTCGGCGGCGGCCTCGGCGCAGGCGACGCGCGCGCACCGGCAGATCGAGATCGCCTCCCGCGGGTCGGACGGAAGGACGCCGGTCTCCTTCCCCGCTCCGACGGAACGCGGGCTGCACGTGAGCCGCGACGGCCGCGTCGTCTCCTTCAGCGTCGACGAGGGCGACAACTACGTCCACGACATGATCGCGAGAAGCACCTGGCGGACCTCAGGGCCGGTCCTGGAGCTGAGCGCCGACGGCCGGGTAGCGATCCACGACCCGGACGGCCGGTATCACCGCAGTGTCATGGGCGTGGACAGGGCGTACTCCATGATCGAGGATCTGAAATGCAGCGAGAACGACGGCCAGTGCTACCTCGGGAACACGACCTCCGACGGCAACCGGCTCGTGTACATGCGGACCCTCACCGGAACGTGCTGGCCGGGAAAGGTCTTCTGCGACGGTGTCTACCTGTATGACTTCCGCGCAGACACCCATAC
Organism: Streptosporangium sp. NPDC051023; assembly: GCF_040689595.1. Taxonomy (NCBI): domain Bacteria; kingdom Bacillati; phylum Actinomycetota; class Actinomycetes; order Streptosporangiales; family Streptosporangiaceae; genus Streptosporangium; species Streptosporangium sp. NPDC051023. The sequence goes on from NZ_JBFBCE010000007.1 coordinate 70,701, forward strand.
CCGGCTGTTCACCCCCAGCGGAGGCGTGAGCACGTGGAATGTGAACATCTCCGGGGACGGGTCGACGGTCGCCATGGAGCTCAGGGGCATTCCGAGGTCGATGGGGATCATCGGGCTCGCTACGGTCCGCTTGCCCGCTTCCACCGTCGGCGCCGAGAACGTACGGGCCACCATCTGCCCGCAGGAGGCCCTGTGGTGTTCCAGTGATCCCCTCCTGCTCGACGAGAACGGTGTCAACGTGGCATACGGCCCACCCGCCTACAAGGAAGGCGACAAGTATCGCGGACTCACGATCTGGAGCCCGATCTCGGTGCTCTCCCGCTCCCTCCCCCAAAAAGAAGTGGTCCCGACGCTCACCGCCGGCAACGCGGTCATCTACTCCATGAAGTACACCCCGGGCGTCTACCGCTCCCGGTGCTGGTCCTTGACCTGCTAGAGAGCCGGTCATGTAATCCGGGACGAGTTTGTGGCACCTCTTCCTGATCTCGTATTGGTCGGGGTCAGGAAGAGGCTCGTGGTTGATGCGTCCCAGAACATGGTGTCCACCGGTGGAGCCGTCAACGGCTGAGCCAGCCGTTATCAAACTAATCAAGAAGGCGAAGCTGTTTGTATTCTTGCGCGTTCACCGGCATGAACTGTTTAGAGGCTTTCCGATAGGGGCCCCTCCCCCTACCGACCACCGCTACCCCCATCAGGGCTGACCTCCGGCGCCCCGGCCGACGGAAGCCTGGCCCGAGGAGGCCCGGCCGCCCGGACGGCCGGTGACGACGACTAAAGACGGCAGCGCCCGGGACTCACGAATCCGAGTCCCGGGCGTCGCCGTCATCTCCCCTGCTGGTCCTGACCACGCCCGGGGATCGATCCTCGGCGCGGGCGTTCCGGTCGCCTCGACCACACCCAGCCGCCGGAGGCGGCCGAAGCCCAGCACACCCTCTTCGCGGGGCGACTGCTCCCCATCAACGATGGTTCCGGCGAGCGAGGGAGTGCCACCCGTCCGGGGTAACGGCCTTACCTCCTTCACCGCCGTCGTCTTGTCTACCCTGAGGTTATGGGCCAGATCGACCAGCGCACCGAGGTCCGCGAGTTTCTCAGCTCGCGACGGGCGCGCATCACCCCGGAACAGGCGGGCCTTCCCGCCTACGGCGGCAACCGCCGCGTCAAGGGACTGCGGCGGGAGGAGGTCGCGATGCTCGCCGGCGTCTCCATCGACTACTACGTCCGCCTGGAGCGGGGGAACCTCTCCGGCGCCTCTGACAGCGTGCTGGACGCCCTGGCCCGAGCCCTGCAGTTGGACGAGGCCGAGCGTGACCACCTGTTCTCCCTGGCCCGGACCGCCGGCTCGGGCTCCCGCCGCCGCACGCTGCCGACCACCGTGCGGCCCGTGATCCAGCAGGTGCTCGACGCCATCACCGACGCACCGGCCTGGGTACGCAACGGCCGCCACGACATCGTCGCCATGAACCGCCTGGCCCGCGTCCTCTACGCCCCCGTTCTGGCCGACCCGCGCCGCCCGGCGAACACCGCCCGTTTCCTCTACCTCGACCCGGCCGCGCGCGAGTTCTTCGTCGACTGGAACCGGATCGCCAACGATGCCGCCGCCATGCTCCGGCTCGAAGCGGGCCGCACCCCGTACGATCGGGCGCTGATCGAGCTGGTCGGTGAGCTCTCGACGCGAAGCGAGGTCTTCCGACAGCGCTGGGCCTCCCACGACGTGCAGTTCCACCGCAGCGGTCAGAAACGGCTGTGCCACCCGGTTGTCGGTCAGCTCGATCTGAACTTCGAATCGATGGAGCTGCCCTCCGAACCGGGCCTGACCCTCAACGTCTACACCGCCGCCCCCAACAGCCCCACCGCCGACGGGCTCAAAATGCTCGCCAGCTGGGCAGCGACCCAGGACCTCATCGAGGCGCGGCAGGCGGCCCCAGAGCAGAGCTGACCCGCGTCACAGCCCTCCTGGCTCCGTACGGCGGGGCCGTAAACCCGGCCGGGGGTTCTGTCGTCACCTGTACCAGCAGGTCCTGCCGCATGTCAGAAAACGCTTGTTTGATGGAGGTTGACCAGGGAAAACATCGGCCTTCACCGTCGCACCGCGACGATCGAACTCGTTCCGGAAAGGTGATCATGAAGCACACCACTCTGAGAGATCTGGACGTCTCCCGCATCGGCCTCGGCACGATGGGCATGTCCTTCGGCTACACCGGTGCGGGCACCGACGACGCCGAGTCCATCCGTACCATCCACCGCGCGCTGGAACTGGGCGTCACCTTCCTCGACACCGCCGAGATCTACGGCCCGTACACCAACGAGGAACTCGTCGGACGGGCCCTGAAAGGCCACCGCGACCAGGTCGTCGTGGCCACCAAGTTCGGGATGATCTCGCACATGAACGGTGGCCCGGGACGTCTCGACAGCAGTCCGGCCAACATCCGCACCGCGGTCGAAGGCTCGCTCAAGCGCCTTGGCACGGATTACATCGACCTGTACTACCAGCACCGCGTCGACCCGGACACCCCGATCGAGGACACCGTCGGCGCCCTGGCCGAACTGGTGGAGCAAGGCAGGATCCGCCACATCGGCCTGTCCGAGGCCGGGCCGGAGACGATCCGCCGCGCCCACGCCGTGCACCCGGTCACCGCCGTGCAGTCGGAGTACTCACTGTGGACCCGGGACGTGGAGGAGCGGGTGCTGCCGGTGCTGCGCGAGCTGGGCATCGGCTTCGTGCCGTACTCGCCGCTCGGGCACGGCTTCCTCACCGGCCAGATTCGCTCTCCCGAGGAGTTCGACGACACCGACTGGCGCAAGACCAGCCCGCGCTTCATGGGCGAGAACTTCCAGCGCAACCTGGCCCTCGCCGACGAAGTGCGGGCCATCGCCGCCGAGGCGGGCGCCACCCCGGCACAGGTCGCGCTGGCCTGGCTGCTGGCCAAGGACGAACACATCGCCCCGATCCCCGGCACCAAGCGGGTCGCCCGCGTGGAGGAGAACACCGCCGCCGACGGCATCGAGCTGACCTCCGAACAGATCGACAAGCTCGACAGCCTGCCCCCGGCCGCCGGAGAGCACCACAACGAGGAGCAGATGCAGATGATCGAACGCTGACCGGCCGTCGTCGGCCACCCCGGCGACATGCGGCAGGTCAGGCGAACAGGAGCCTGGCTCTCTTGGGGCCCATCGGCCCTACCTTCCGGGTGAAACAGCGCGCATCGTGGTGAGGCCTGGCCCGCCGGTGATCGACCTCACTGGGTGACACTCCAGGTGCCGGGCCGGCGTACCGGCAGACCGGTCTCCTGTCCCCTGGTGGTCGTGAACTACCAGGGTGAACGCCACCTGGTGGCGATGCTGGGGCAGCAGGCCAACTGGGTGCGCAACGTAAGGGCCGTCGGCGGCCGGGCGGTGCTGCGCCACGGCACACGCGAAGCGGTACGCCTGGAGGAAGTCGACGTCGGCGAGCGCGCCCCCATCCTGCGCCGCTACCTGGACTACGCGCCCGGGGCCCGCCCGCACATACCGGTGAACCGGCACGCGCCGTTGCGCGCCTTCGCCTCGATCGCCGCGCGGTTCCCGGTCTTCCGTATCACCGCCGACCATCCCGGAGCATCCGACGCCCGCCGCCAGAAGGCCGGTGGTCCCGCCTGACGGTCATGGTCCGCGCCGTCTTCGACGACCGGGTGAGGCGCCTGGCCGGAAGGCCGAGGCGATCAAACACCGACCAAAGCCCCCCATGCGAGGACCTCCGTCTCTACTTCCCCGAAAGCCGCGGAGATGGAATGGAGGCGTAGGCACCCGACGAGGAACGGAGACGGGCAGATGAGCACGCTCATGCGTAAGGAGTTCAGAGGACTGTTCCCGGAGACCTTCGACTGGCTGGAGTGGAGACAGGCCGGCTCCCCCGGCTGGAACGGGCGGTAGTCATGCTGGTCCGAGAGGTGATGACCACGGACGTGGTCACGGTCGACCCCGCCGATCCGGTACGGCGGGCGGTACGCACCCTGTACGAGCACGGTGTCACCGCCGCGCCCGTCCTGGACGAGCACGGCCACCTGGTCGGCGTCGTCAGCGAGATGGACCTGCTGCGCGGCGAGTTCGAGCGCGACCCCCGTTCCAGTGCCCGGATCGTCCTCGGGCACGCCGCGCCCCCGCCGTACAGGGTGGCCGACATCATGACGACCGAGGTCACGACCGTGACGGAGACGACCGACATCACCGTCGCGATCGACCTCATGATCTGCAAGCGGATCAAGAGCCTGCCGGTGACCAGGGACGGCCGGGTGGTCGGTGTGCTCAGCCGTCGCGACCTGCTGGCCCTGCTCGCCCGCCCGGACGAGGACATCCACGCCGACGTGCTGGAAGCCCTGCGCGAGCACTACCCCTCCGGCCCGTCCTGGGAGGTAGGCGTCCGTGACGGGATAGTGGAGTTGCGCGGCCACCACACCGAGCGCGTCGACGGCATCGCGGACCTGCTCGCCCGCACCGTCCCCGGAGTGGTCAGAGTCAGGCATCTGCGGTGAGGAGACCGCCTCGGCGGTGACGCACCGGGTACCGGCACGGGCATGGCGGCCAGGGTGAACGGCGTGCTCGACGTGATCGACGAACTGGAGTGGGACGAGGGCGAAACCCCTGAGTGCCGGGGGCGGCCGGTCAGCCGGGCTCCATCCGGGGACGCCGGAACCGGCGGGGCACGTCGGCCCAGCGAGCGTGGACCACCGCCAACGCCCGCTCCAACGCCTGTTCCGGGATCGCGCTGGTATCGATCTCGATCGCGTCCGGCCAGGGATCCATCCGCCGCGTCACGGCCTCGGCGATCGCCTGGTCGGCGTCGGAGACCCCTCCGGTACGGGTCGCCAGGCGTTCGACGATGACCTGCGGCAGAGCGGTACAGAGCAGGGCGGCGAAGTCGCTGGAGGTACATCGGGTGAGATCTTCGGCCGCGGCCCGATGACCCGCGTCGGTCCAGGAGGCGTCGAGGATGACCGGCTCTCCGTACTGGAGCAGCTTCCCCGCGCGGGACAACAACTCGTCGTAGGTGCGCTCGGTGTGCTCGGGGCTGTAGATGCCCTCCCCGAACGAGGCGGGTGCGGGCTGTTCCGGCGGGATACCGGCCAGTTCCTTGCGAACGCGGTCGCTGTTGAGGAGGGTGTAGCCCAGGCGGTCGGCGAGGGCGGTGGCCAGGGTCGACTTGCCGGTCCCGGGCGACCCGCCGACGAGGACCAGGGTGACCGTACCCGCCTGGAGGTGACGTAGCGCGAGTTCGGCGAGCCGGCGGGCTTCCCACGCCGCATCCGAGTTGTCCTGTTCGTGCCGGAAGCAGGCGACCTTGGCGCGGACGAAGGCCCGGTAGGCGATGTAGTGATGCCACAGCGCGGGCGGGGCGGGGTCGTCGGTGAACTCGACGTAGCGATGCAGGAGCACCTCGGCCAGCCGGGGCGCGCCGAGCCGTTCCAGGTCCATCGCCAGGAAGGCGACGTCGTCGAGGCCGTCGACGAAACGCAGCCGTTCGTCGAACTCCAGGCAGTCCAGGATGCGGGGTCCGTCGTCCAGGCAGAAGACGTCCTCGGCGAGCAGGTCGCCATGGCCGTCCACGATGCGGCCCTCCTCGACGCGGGCGGCGAACAGGGGTTCGCGGCCGTCGAGGAAGCGCAGCGTGAGCCGTTCGATCTCCTGGACGATCTCGGCGTCCAGCACCGTGCCGGGCAGTGCCCGGACCTGCTCGACATTCCCGGTCCAGCGGGAGCGCAACGCCTCTCGTTCCCCTTCGCGGTCGATCTCCCGGCCGTGGCGCGACCGGGCGTGCATGCTCGCGACCGCCCGGGCGATCTGTCGCAGATGCTCCTCGACCGGCTTACCGGAGCGGATCAGGGCGGCGAGGCGGCGTTCCTCGGGCATGCGCCGCATCACGACGAGATGGTCGCAGACCTCTCCGTCAGGCCCCAGCACATCGGCGACCCCCTCGTAGACGTCCGGGGCCAGGCGCCGGTTCAGCTCCACCTCCTGACGGCAGGCGGCCTGCCTGGCCTGCCGGGTGGTGAAATCCAGAAAGCCCAGGTCCACCGGCTTCTTGAGCTTGTAGGCGTGATCCCCCAGGAGGGCCACGACGGCGATATGCGTTTCCTTGAGCTGCGCCCACGGTCTCATCGGCGATGCCTCCGTGCTCGGATCCACCCCTCACAACCGGGACACCGGAAAAAGCGGGCCCGTCCCCGACACGGTCTCGGGTGAGTGGGGCGGACTCCCCCCATGCCTGACTCCTCCCCCAGGTCACGGCCGGTGAACCGGCCTGCCGACGACGAAGCGCGACGGTGGACGGCCGTGCCCCGCGTACGGCCGGCAGATCCGCCCATGACGCGTAAGCCTCTCCGCCTCCTTCGACCTGGTGGAAGGTGAAGGAACCTCCGGCCGTCGCAGGAGAGGGCTGACGACCATCGGGACCGCTCCCTCCGATGACCGGTGCGGTACGAGACTCTCCCGTCAGCGGCACCGGCTCACCCGGCGAGGGCGGTCGGAGCCCGCTCGGGGCAAGAATCCCGCCTACGGCGTCTCGACGGTGCCGGTGGTCGCGGTGTCGCGTGTTCGGCGCTGGGCGGTCAGCACGCAGTCGAGCAGGCCGGGGAACAGTGTGTCGAGGTCGTCCCGGCGCAGCCGGACCAGCCGGGATCGGCCCTGCACGGTCGTCCACGTCACGCCCGCCTCGCGCAGCACCCGGTAGTGGTGCGACAGCGTCGTCTGATGCACGTCGATCTCGCCGCCGATCGCGTTGCAGCTGTCCTCGCCCGTCCGGTCGAGCCGCTGGATGAGCTCCAGTCGCACCGGGTCGGCCAGCGCGCGCAACACGTCCACCAGCCGGATGGCCTCGGCCGCCGGCTGTGACACCTCACGCATCGCCACCCCCTGTGTTCCGCATGCCCCCACCCTAGCAATATATGGATACATGGACAAGCGTCCATATATTGCTTTAGGCTCCCCCCGACCCCCTCCGGAGCTCCTCAGGAAAGGCGGCACCCCCGGTGTTGAAACGACTCCTTCCCCTGGCCCTGGCGACCTTCGCCGTCGGCACGGACGCCTACGTCATCGCGGGACTGCTCCCCGCCATCGCCGCCGACCTGCGGGTCTCCACGCCCGCCGCCGGGCAGTTGGTGACGGTGTTCGCCCTGGTGCTCGCCCTGTCGGCACCGGTCATGGGCGCGCTCACCAGCGGACTGGACAGGCGGTCCGCACTGCTCATCGCGTTGGGCGTCTTCGTGGTCGGCAACGCCGTCACCGCCCTGGGTACCAGCTACGCGGTGGTGATGATCGCCCGCATCGTCACCGCGATCGGGGCCGGAGTCATCAACCCCGCCGCCTCCAGCACCGCTGCGGCCATCGCACCCCCTGAACGCCGGGGCAGAGCACTGGCCTTCGTCCTGGGCGGCCTCACGCTGGCGATAGCGCTGGGCCTTCCCCTCGGCACGCTGATCGGCCGTACCGACTGGCACATCACCTTGTGGGCCGTCGCCGGCGTCGGCCTCGTGGCCGCCCTCGGAATCGCCGCAGGCCTGCCCAAGGTGACGCTCCCCCCCGCCTCGCTGAGCGACCGGCTGCGCCCCCTCAGGCAGGGCCGGGTCCTCGGGCTTCTGGCCGTCACCACGCTGGCCTTCCTCGGCGTCTACACCCTCTACACCTACATAGGGCCGGCCTTGCTGAACGCGACCGGAGGCTCCGAGTCGCTGCTCACCGTCATCCTGCTGGCCTGGGGAACCGGCACCCTGGCCGGAAACGTCGTCGCCGGACGGCTGGTCGACCGGCACAACCCCGCGCACGTGCTGACCGGGACCCTCATCATCGCCGCCGTCGCCCTGGCCCTCACCCCGGCGGCGACCTCCGCCCTCGCGCCCGCCCTGATGTGGGCCGCGATCTGGGGCGTGACCGTGGGCGTCATCGTCGTGCCCCAGCAGCACCGGCTCATCGCCCTCAGCCCGGCCGCCACCCCCGTACTGCTCGGCCTCAACTCCTCGGCCATCTCCATCGGGATCGCCCTCGGCGGCGGCCTCGGCGGACTGGCGCAGGAATGGTTCGCCCTCGCGCCCGCCGTGCTGGGACTGCCGGCCGCCGGTATCACCACCCTGACCCTGCTCTACCACCTGACCACCGCACGCCGGGGAAAGGGAGGAACGGGTGGTTGATCGTTCGGTTCCGCACCGGTCGTGGCGCAGCGCGAGGTGTGCGGGCCCGGCCCGGATCGAAGGATCGGGGCCGGACCGCAATCGGCCTGCCGGTCAGTTCGTCAGATTGGCGAACATGCCGGGCTCGTAGGAGCCTCCCTGGTTGCGGACGATCACGCCAAGCCGGTTGGCCGCGTTGATCATGGCGACCAGGTAGACCAGCGCGGCGGTCTGGTCGTCGTCGTAGTGCTCGCGCACCTGGGCCCAGGTCTCGTCGGACACGCCCTGGTGGGCGTCAGCGAGCCGGGTGCCCTCCTCGGCGAGCGCCAGCGCGGCACGCTCCGCCTCGGTGAACACGGTGGACTCGCGCCAGACGGCGACCAGGTTGAGCCGGACCGCGGTCTCCCCCGCGGCCGCGGCCTCCTTGGTGTGGTAGTCGACGCACCAACCGCAGCCGTTGATCTGGCTGGCGCGCAGCATCACCAGCTCCTGGAGGTCCCGGGGCAGTGACGACTGCTGGATCGCCAGGCTGACGTTGGCGAACCGCTTGCCGATCTTGGCGCCGAGCTCGTTGGTCAGTAGGCTCATACGGGGTTCCATGACTTCGTCCTCACTGCTGGAGTTGCGGGGCGCGCGAATCGTTCGCACGGCGTCCTGACGAACAAGAGATGCCGCCGCCCCGCCCTCCTGTGACAGCACGATCCTGTGACGTACGCCATCGACCGTGGATGTCACAAAACAATGAGGGCCGGCATCTGATGCGTGTGGCAAGGTCGAGAACAAACAGGCAGGAGCCGACGAAACCGGAGATCTCCAATGCCTGCTCGACATCCTCGCGCCCGACGTCGTCTTCCTGGGTGACGGTGGCGGAGTCGTCCAGGCCGCGCTGGAGCCCATCGTGGGGGCCGACCGGGTGGCCCTCCTGGCCGCCGGGCTGAGCAGATTCGGCGCTGCAGCGCCGCTGCAGCCGACACAGGTCAACGGCTATCCGGCGCTGGTCCTCCGGCTCAACGGCGAGATCGACACCGTCATCGCGGTGCGCATCGACGATGGTCTTGTCACCGGGCTCTACGCCGTGCGCAATCCCGAGAAGCTGTCGCACATGGAGCGGGAGAACGCCCTGCACCGCTGAACCCGGTGCCCTGACCGCTGTACGTGTCCTCAGAGGTGAAGCGGCGAGGTCGTCGCCAGGTCGTCGCGATCGTAGGCGAGATCGGCTTCCAGCTCGACGACTCCTTCGATCCGGCGTCCAGCCTCGACGAGCACGGCGATCTGCGAACGCCGGGCCAGCCGTCCCTCGATCCGGACCACGCCGACCTCAACGGTGATCGCCAGTGCCCTCGGATCCACCCCCAGGTCGACAACGGCCCGTGTCACGTCCGCCAGGACGTCGGCGGCCGGCCGGGTGAAGATCTTCAGCAGGTCGGTCTGGTGCACGGTGCCGGCGATCTTGCCGCTGGCGGCGTCGACCACCGGCAGTTGCTTGATCCGGTGGGTGTGCATCAGCCGGGCCGCCTCCCTGACCGGAGTCTGGCGGGTGACGGTCAACGCCGGAGCGGACATGATCTGCCCGGCGGTCGTCCCCGCGGCCCTGCCGTGCTCCCGGTGGCGTGCGCGGCTCTCGAACAGCCCTCCGCTCCCCGGGGTGTCGATCTCCTTCAGCAGCAGATCGTCGTCGGAAACCACCCCGATCGGGCGCCCCTCGGCGTCGATCACCGCCACAGCGCCGACCTTGAAGCGGCGCATGGTCGCCACCAGCTCGGCGAACGTCGCCTCGGGCCGGACCGCGATGGCCACCAACCCCATGACATCCTTCACCCGCAGCGTCATGACCTTCTCCTTCCCCGCCGGTTCCTGCGCTCAGTTCTCGCCCGGACGCGCGTACTCGGCCCGCGACGCGTCCTCCGTCACCGGGATGACCGCCATGGGGCCCGATCCGTGCCGCAGGAGCGTCACGGTCCTGGCCAGCGCCCCCATGCCACACGAGCCGACCACGATCGGCAACTTTCTGAGTTCTGCCTCGTCCATCGCCCATTCCAGGGCCTGCATGGAAAAGTCGGAGCCGTCATAACCGACGACGACGTCACGGGTTTCGGTCATCGATCTCACCTCCGTCTCCATCTTCGGTATCGGGCAGAGTGAGGCGGCAGAGCGGAAGGTCCCACCTGTGTGGGACCTTCCGCCCCCGTTTCGTCCCGACTCCGACCCGCATCGGGAATGTGCGGCCGTGAACCTTCGTCCCTGTCCGGCAGGTGGAGATCAGGCAGGTGCACACGGCCACCCTCGCCCGCACCCTGCTGGAGTTCACCGCCGCCGCGCGGAGCGGCGAGAACCCTCCCCCCATGGGCCCTGAGGCGACCTGACCCGCCTCACCTCCCCTGCTCGCCAGGTCCCCCGGAGAGCTCGGTGCACAGGCAGCCGACGCCCCGCTCGATCCATTCCTGGCCGCCCCACCCGGGATGCCGCTCAATGAGCAACGCCCGGACCTCGGCAACGATCTCGGCCTCACCCATCGCGGAGTCACGCCGCCGCCAGGTCTCGTCGCGCAGCTCACGCAGGTAGTCGCGAACGTCGGCGAGCACCTGCGGGCCGCCGAGGTCACCGTGACCGGGAACCACCACCCGGTGTCCGGTGGCGGCCAGCCGGTCCATCACCGCCAGCCAGCGCACGCCGGAGACATCCGTGTCGTACGGCGGAAACCAGGGAAAGATGGCGAACTGCCCGGTCTCGGCGAGATCTCCGGTGAACAGCACACCGGCGTCCGGCACCTCGACCACCTGGTCGCCCTTCGTGTGCCCCCGGCCGGTGGGCCGCAGCCGTACGATCCGGCCACCGAGGTCCAGGTCGTACCCGTCGTCATAGACCACGTCGGGGGTGGGCACCCGGACGCCGTCGAGGCGGCGGGCGATCGGGCCGCCGAAGCCCCGGAACATCTCCAGGTAGCCGGGCCCCTTCGTCCTCAGGTCGTCCGCCTGGGCGCGGTTGACCAGGTATGTGGCCTGGCCGGCGAACACCTGCGCGCCGAAAGCGTGCTCGGGGTGGAAGTGCGTCGTGGTCAGGTACAGCCGACGGCCCTTCGCCACCTCGGAGGCGAAGGCGAGGACCTGCTCGGCGTTGGCGGTGCCGATGCCCGTCTCGACGACCAGTACGGCCCGTGTACCGCCGATGACGCCGATGTTGGGTACCAGCCCGACCCGGTGGTTCGGGATCACCAGCAGGTCGGGGGCAATCTCCTGGGCGCCGGCGACCCGCACGGCGGGGTCGGTCATCGGTCCGTTGATCATCGGTTCGTCCGTCATGCTCCGATTGCACCGTCCGGGTATCGCGGCCGTCCACGTCCGATTAGGTGGTGTCGATACCGTACGGGTATCGTCGCCGGTCATGGAGCTACGCACGCTGCGCTATTTCGTGGCTGTCGCAGAGGAGCTCCACTTCGGCCGGGCCGCCGCCCGGCTGCACATGAGCCAGCCGCCGCTGAGCCGGGCGATCAAGCAGCTGGAGGCCGACGTCGGTGCCGTTCTGTTGCACCGCTCCGCCGCGGGCGTCACGCTCACCCCGGCTGGGGCGGCGCTGCTGGACGGGGCGCGTACCCTGCTCGACCAGGCCGACCGGGTACGCATGCGCGTGGCCGCGGCGGCCGGCGCCGCGGCCATCACCGTCGGCATCCTGAGCGACAGCTCCGACCGGGGCGCGCCACGGCTGGCCGCCGCGTACCGCCGGCGGCACCCGGACGTCGAGGTCCGCATCCGCGAGACCGACCTGACCGATCCGACCTGCGGGCTGCGCGCCGGACTGGTCGACGTCGCCCTGACCCGCGGGCCGTTCGACGAGACCGGCCTGACGGTGCACGAGCTGCGCGCCGACCCGGTGGGCGCGGTGCTGCGCGCCGACGATCCGCTGGCCCGCCGCGACCGCCTGGAGCTGGCCGACCTGGCCGACAGGCGCTGGTTCCAGTTCCCGGACGGCACCGACCCGATCTGGCAGTCGTACTGGAACGGCGGCGAGCCCCGCGAGGGTCCGGTGGTGCGCGCCGTCCAGGAGTGCCTGCAGGCCGTTCTCTGGAACGGCACGGTCGGAATGACCCCGCTCGGGCACGCCCCACCCGAGGAGCTGGCCGTGGTGCCGCTGATCGACATGGCGCCGAGCCGCGTGGTGGCGGCGTGGAACGAGGGCGACGCCAACCCGCTGATCCGGTCGTTCGTCCAGCTCGCGACGGCCGCCTACCGCGGCTGAGCACCTCGCGGCCGGTGAACGCGCCACGCGGGCGCACACGCCTTGAACGCCTTGGGACGACCGCCGTGAGCATGCCGGACGACGGTCAGGATGTCGTTGACAGCTTCCGCACTCGGATAAATGCTCATGAGGGGCAGGAGGTGTTCGCGGCGGGAAATCGGAAGGCCGTGCGCGCGGGGGCGCCCACCAGATTGTCCCAGAACCGGCGCAGGGTCAGCGGGGCCCTCGTGGCGTCCAGTAGGTCCCGGAACCGGCCAGTGGCCAGCTCACTTCTGATCCGCTTCACCTCGGCCTGGAACCGCCCGTCCGCCAGTGGAGTATCCGGAGCCATGTAGTCGGCGAAGATGTACTCGGCAGGAAGCGGCTTCTCATGTCCGACCCGCTGCTCACACGCCAGTGCCATGTGACTGCCGAGGGCGTTGGCCAGGCCAAGCCGGTCGACGACGAGAACGTTCAGCGGGAACGACGCTCCCAGCGTGCCCAGAACGTTTCCCGCCACGGCCAGGCGTGCGGGCTGGCCGGGGCGAAGTGGCACCGGCCCCGGTCCCGCGCCCGGCACATGCAGGCCGGTGGCGCTCTCCGTGCTCAGTGGATCCGACCTGGCGCGAACGTAGGACTCCGCGGTGACCGGATGCGGATCGTGAGTCCAGAGCACGTAAAAGCCGCGCTCGTCCGCGATCCCGCCCGGCCCGACGGCCTGTTTGTACGGCACGCCGAGTGTCATGGCGCAGATCACGGCCCACAGCGTCACGCCTGCGCAAACGAGTGCGGTTACGACGCGCGGTGGCAAGACCATGGCGGGAAGCAGGAGGAGCAGGAGAACCGGCAGCATCATCCGGCCGTGCATGAAGTCGCCGCCGACCCGCAGGACGTACAGCAGCATCAAAACCCCGGCCGCGAGCGAGGCCGCCGACACGACGAGATCGCGGCGCGTGCGGCAGGCCCACAGCGACAGCGGGATGACCACCAGCAGGGGGCCGACAAGCTGATAGGTCAGTACGGTGTCCCCGACGTAGAGGAGACCACGCGCCCACCGGCTCTCGCCGGCCTCCTTGGCGAGGGCCGTGTTGGGCACGACAAGCCCGTAGTAGCCCATCCGGAAGATTTGGTAGGCGACCGGCAGGGCCATGGACATCGCGAACCAGCGAACGGCGGACCACCGTCCCGGCCACCGCAATACGAGCAACGCGCCGAAAAAAATCGAGTAAACCAGGGCCAGCTCCGGCCGGACGAGAGGCGCCAACCCGAGGACGAACACCAGTGGAAGCACTGGACCGCCCCAAGCCGCCCGAGCCAGCAGCCACCACGACAGCCCTATCCACAGAAATACCAACCCGGTCTCCAAACCGGAGGTTGCGAATTCCCAGAACGGCGGCAACGCGAGAACAACCAGTACTCCGGCCGGCAGGGTCCAGCGCGAGCCGCCATGCAGGAGCACGGCGCCGAGCACGGCGAACGTCACGGCGCCGACCGTGCACACCAGGCCGAGCAGCACCGAGACGTAGGCCACGTCCCCCCGGCTCACCCAGGAAACCAGCGCGACCAGATAGGTCCAGGCGGTGCTGGTGTTGGCCTCGACGCGCTCACCGACGTTGAAGACCGGCCCGTTGCCAGAAAGGAGCTGCCGAACGGTCCGCACAGCGATCAGGCCATCGTCGCTGATCCAGCGGTTCTGCCATCCGGCGAAGGCCATCACGGCCGCCGCCACCACCGTGATCACACGGTTCCATGTCCGTGCCCGCCATGATGACCGCGTGGCGGCGGAAACGTGATCGACGTATACGAGCGCGGGCACGACACCCTCCAAATTGATACATCGCATTCACCACGGGGTTTCCTCCTGAACACGGAGACCGGTTATCACGCGGCAACTGCCAGCGTAGTCAACTTTTCCGGGCGCTCGATCGGCTGAATAGCCGGGCGCCGAATAGCCGTATCGGCTCTCCTGAAACACGGCCACCGGAAGACTTTTCAATCGAAAACAGATCGCTGATTTCTCAGAGTATTCACGGAGTTGCCTGCGGCAACCATAAGGCGTCACTCTTTTCGCCGGGCCAGAGGCCTGCCGTCGCACGAGGAGCGGCGATATCGGGCTGTTGTCCGCGGCCGGTCGCCGCGGAGTGCGCGAGCGCCGATCCGGGGGCGGATGTTCCCCAAGCCCCGGCAACGCCACGGCACCGGCTCTCCTCGCGGCACCGGATGAGCGTGCCGGTTCTTCCCCTTCACCGCACCGCTCGGGGAACGTAGACGAGCACCCGAGAACCACGACCGCAAGGGAGCGCACCGATGTCCCTGCCCGCGCACATGCGTGCCGCCTACGTCACGGAGCCCGGCCCTGCGGAGACCGTCCAGTATGGACGGATACCGGTGCCGGTCATCGGTCCGACCGACGTCCTGGTGCGGGTGCGGACGGTGGCCGTCAACCCCGTGGACCTCTTCGTGCGGTCGGGTGCCTACCCCACGCCCATGCCGTCGCCGTTCGTGATCGGCCGGGATCTGGTCGGCGAGGTCGCCGCCTCGGGCCCCGGCGCGACCGGGTTCACACCGGGGCGGCCGGTGTGGTGCAACAGCCTCGGGCACGCCGGCCGGCAGGGTTCCTTCGCCGAGTACGCCGTGGTCGCCACGGACCGGTTGTATCCGGTCCCGCCGGAGATCGACCCGGTTGACCTGGTGGCGGCCGCCCACCCGGCCGCCACCGCCTGGCTTGCCCTGTTCCGGCACGGGCGGCTGCGGGCCGGGGAGAGTGTGTACGTCGGCGGCGGGGCCGGAAACGTCGGCTCCGCCATCGTGGCCCTGGCCGCGGCGGCCGGGGCGCATGTGGTCGCCACCGCGCGACCCGGCGACTTCGCCTCCGTCCGTGCGCTGGGTGCCGCCGAGGTCCTCGACTACCACGACCCGGACCTGGCCGACGGCCTGCGCGCGGCCGCGCCCGGCGGCTATCACGTCCACGTGGACACTTCCGGACACGGCGAACTGGCCATCGGAGTCGACCTCCTCGCCCGCGGCGGGCGCCTGGTGGCGATGGCCGGCCTGCACGCCACACCGGTGCTGCCGCTCGGCCGGCTCTACACCCGCGACGCCGGCGTCGTCGGGTTCGCGATCAGCAATGCCTCAACCGCCGACCTCGCCGACGCCGCCGACGGTGTCGTCCACTTGCTGCGCACCACCCGGTGGCGCCCACGCATCGCCGACCGCCTCCCGCTGTCGCAGGCCGCCCAGGCGCACCGCAGGTTGGAGGACGGCCGCGTCAACGGCAGGCTCGTGGTGCACCCGTGATCGGGCACAGAAGCAGCACACCCCCGCCTCGCGGACACTCATTGCTTAACCTGCGAAAACAGGATCACGCGAAAGCCGGTTCACACACCACTTCGCCGAACGTGACCCCGTTGACATCAGAGCCACAACTAACAATACTCTCGGTGACGGATGTCTGAACGGGTCTCCTGTCCCCTCGATAGGACCGTTCCGTCAGGAGCGTTCCATGCTCAAGGCCCCAGTGGCTTCTTTCCTCAACGCCGAAATCGTCACCGACCCGGCCAGGGTTCAAACGCCTTACGCGTTCGTAGGCGTCCCTTTCGGTCCCCCCTACATTCCGCAGGACCTGGCGTCGTGCGCCGATGCAGCCGACGCCGTCCGTGCGCTCACGCACCGCATGGAGTACCAGCACACCGCGACTCACTACGACTTCGACTGGGACGGCCCGCTGTTCCCTGACGGAGTGTGGACGGTAACCGACTGCGGCGACGTGATAGGCGACCCACGTGACCCGGATGCCATCTGGGACCGTACGACCGAGATCTTGACACCGCTGGTACGGCAGGGCAGGACTCCGCTGGTCCTGGGCGGACTGGATGCCGTGCCGCCGATGGTCGTGGCAGCCTTTCGTGACTACGAGCAGGTCAACGTACTGCACATCGACGCCCACCTGGACTTCCGGGAGGAGGTGGGCGGGGTCACCCGCGGATATTCGAGTCCTATCCGGCGTATCCGGGAGTTCGACTGGGTCAGACACATCGTGCAGGTGGGCCTACGCGCTGTCGGCTCCGGCCGGCCCCAGGACGTCGTCGATGCCAAGGCCGCTGGAAATGAGCTGATCACGGCGTGGCAGGTGCACGAACAAGGTATCGGTGTGGTCCTGGACAAGCTGCGTGCTCCCGGTCGATGGGTGATCACCGTCGACTGCGACGGATTGGATCCGTCCATCGCTCCCGGCGTGGGATGGCCTGAGCCGGGCGGGCTTACATTCCCGCACGTAAGAAGCCTGATTCACGCGCTGGCGGAGGAATCACGCATCGCCGCCGTGGTCTTCACGGAATATCAGCCCGCGCGGGACATCCAGCACACGACGGCGCTGACGATCACGCGCCTGCTCATGAATGTGATGGGTCTTCAACGATCCATTGACCCCCAGGCCGGACGCTGACCGCAGCATCGCACCCTCCTTTCACGCCGCTTTCGCAGCCGTTGCCGCTACGAGGCGCTCGTAGCCGACAGCGCTGGATGAGCATGTCTCGAAGCAGGGCGGCCGCAGGCTCCCCCACACGACAGGAGTCTGCGGCCGTTGCCTCGCCAGAGCGTCGTGGGGGCGGTTACACATCACCATGTACAGAGAGATCGTCATGATTCAACGCTTCACTGTGGCAACCCGTTTGATGACCGGACTCCTCGTGGCCTCGAGCGTACTGATGCTCGCGGGATGCGGAGATCAGACGGAGAAGGCGGGCGGCGCCGGCGGGGAGTCCAAAGAGGCCGGATCCCCCCTCCTGTTCGGCAAACTGCCGATGAAGTACCAGGACTCCAAGGTCATCAAGGTCGGCTCCGACGTCAACTACGCGCCCATCGAGTTCAAGGACAAGGACGGCAGGACGGCGATCGGCCTCGACCCGGACCTGGCCGAGGCCTTGGGCAGGCAGCTCGGCGTGACCTTCCAGTTCCAGGACAGCATCTTCGACAACCTCATCCCGTCGCTTCAGACCGGCCGCTTCGATGTCCTCATATCCGGCATGGGCGACACCAGAGCGCGCCAGACCGGCGAGGACGACACCGGCAAGAAGATCGGCCCTGGCGTCGACTTCGTCGACTACTTCGCCGCCGGTACCTCGATCCTGGTCCAGAAGGGCAACCCGAGGAACATCAAGTCCCTGAACGACCTGTGCGGCCAGATCGTCGCCCTCCAGCGCGGCACCACCTCGCAGACTCTCGCCGAGGCCCAGGCGAAGCGGTGTCAGGAGAACGGCGCGGGCAAACTGACGATCCAGGCCTTCGACAAGGCCACCGACGCCTTGATCCGCCTACGCCAGGGCGCCGCCGCCGCCAACCTGAACGAGTTCCCGGTCGCCGCGTACAACGCCAGGCAGTCGGGCGGTGAGTACGAGATCGCAGGCGTCCCCGCCGAGCCCCGTCCCTACGGCATCGCCGTACGAAAGGACGACACACAGATGCGCGACGCCATCAAGGCCGCACTCGACGCGATCATCGAAAACGGCGAGTACAAGAAGATCCTGGAGAAATGGAACGTCGCCGACGGCGCCGTCCTCCGAGCAGACGTCAACAGCGGCAGCTGAGGTTCCACCATGCAAGAAGGTGTCAGCACATGACCGAGCCGATCGACAGGGGGCCGGCCGACATGCCGCCGGGCGGGCCCGCCGTCCACAGCTCCACGAGTGCCAGCGGCCTCCCGCCGCAGGCCATCAAGGCCATCCCGGTCCGCCACTACGGTCGCTGGATCAGCGCGGTGCTGGTGCTGGGCGTGCTCGCCCTCATCGGGATCGCCTTCTCCAACGCGGACGTCAACTGGAGTGTGATCCCGGACTATCTGTTCTTCGACACCCTCGTCGAGGGCGCGGCCAACACCCTGTTGATCACCGTCCTTTCCATGATCGTCGGTGTGGTGCTCGGCGTCGTCCTGGCGGTGATGCGGCTGTCGAAGAACCCGGTGATCAGCACGGTCGCCTGGGGGTACATCTACCTCTTCCGCGGCACGCCGGTGCTGGTGCAGCTGTTCCTCTGGTACAATATCGCGTTGATCTTCCCGATCCTGGACCTCGGATTCTACAAGAACGAGATGACCGACGTCATGACCCCGTTCCTGGCCGCCCTGCTGGGGCTCGGCCTGAACGAGGCCGCGTACATGGCCGAGATCTGCCGCGCGGGCATCCAGGCGGTTGACGGGGGCCAGATCGAGGCGTCGCACGCCCTGGGCCTGACCGGCACGCAGACGATGCGCCGGATCGTGCTGCCGCAGGCGATGCGGGTGATCGTCCCACCGACGGGCAACGAGTTCATCAACATGCTCAAGACCTCGTCGCTGGCCTACGGGATTCAGTACCAGGAACTGCTGAAGGCCGCCACGGACATCTCCAGTCGTACCCTCGCGGTCATGGAGATGCTGTTCGTGGCCTCGATCTGGTACCTGTTCCTGACCAGCATCTTCAGCATCGGCCAGTACTACCTGGAGCGGCGGTTCGCCCGCGGTACGACGCGCAGCCTGCCCCCACCCCTCCTGCAGAGGGTCTGGGCGAACGTGACCCGTCTCAGCCACCGGGAGGGTGTCGCGTGAGCAGCATGACCAAGACGAGCGGCCATCCCATGGTCAAGGCCGAGGGTGTGCACAAGTCCTTCGGCCTGGTCCCGATCCTCAAGGGCATCGATCTCGAGGTGCAGCCCCGGGAGGTGTTCTGCCTGGTCGGCCCGTCCGGCTCCGGCAAATCAACCTTCCTTCGATGCATCAACCACCTGGAGAAGATCAACGCTGGGCGGCTGTCAGTCGACGGTGAGCTGGTCGGCTACCGGGAGCAGGGCGGCAGGCTTTACGAGCTCAAGGATCGCGAGGTCGCGGCCAGGCGCCGGGACATCGGGATGGTCTTCCAGCGTTTCAACCTCTTCCCGCACATGACGGCGCTCGGCAACATCATGGAGGCCCCGATACAGGTCAAGGGGGAGTCCAAGGCGGTGGCACGCCTGCGTGCGCTGAGCCTGCTGGACCGGGTGGGCCTGGCCGACAAGGCCGACAACTACCCCACCCAACTCTCCGGCGGGCAGCAGCAGCGGGTGGCCATCGCCCGTGCGCTGGCGATGCAGCCCAAGTTGATGCTGTTCGACGAGCCCACCTCGGCGCTCGACCCGGAGCTCGTCGGTGAGGTCCTGGACGTCATGCGCGGCCTGGCCGAGGACGGCATGACGATGATCGTCGTGACGCACGAGATGGGCTTCGCCCGCGAGGTCGGTGACGCCCTGGTCTTCATGGACGACGGTGTCGTCGTCGAGGCCGGTCATCCGCGCGAGGTGCTGGCCAATCCGCAGCACGAACGCACCAAGGCATTCCTGTCCAAGGTGCTTTGACATCCTCCCGGCCTCCTAAAAGGCCGGGCATTCATGCTGGAGGAACGTGCTGAGACGGGACGACGGCGACGGGGCAGTGGGCACGGTGCAGAACACCGTGGCTGACCGACCCCAGCACGGTCGCGCGAAGACCGCCAAGGCCGTGTGAGCCGACCACGACGAGATCGGCGGCGCGGGAGGCCTCGGTGAGGGCGGGCACCGGGTGATCGCAGAGGGTGCTCTCCCTCACCTGAACGTCGGGGTGCTTGTCGCACCACGGCGCCAGACGCTGACGGGCCTTATGGGCTTCGCTCTCGAACGTCTCGTTCAGCAGGTCGGTGTAGCCCGCGGCGTAGGAGGCGAACATCGGAGCCTGCCACGCGTGGACGACACGGAGCAGGGCGCCACGCAGCCGGGCCTGTTCGAAGGCGTACCCCAGGACGACGTCACCGTGGGCGGACCCGTCGAACCCGACGACGATCTCACCGTGCGCGGTGTCGGCGGCCTCACGCACGACGACCACGGGACAGGCCACCTGGCCGGCGATCCCCAGGCCGACCGAGCCGAGGACCAACCCGGCGAAACCCCCCATCCCACGGCTGCCGAGCACGAGTGTGTCGGCCCCCTCGGCCTCGCTCTTCAGCCTTTCGGTCACGGCGCCGACCGCGTGGACCGTGCTGACCTCGATCCGTGGCACGCGTTCGCGGGCCAGGTTCGCCGCGGCGGCGAGCACCTCGTCACAGTGCTCGCGCAGGGCGTTCTCCATGCCGGGGACCGCGCGGAAGGGCAGGTCGCTCGCCCACGGCTCGCGTACACACACGATCTTCAGGTGGGCGCCCTTGCGGGCCGCGTCGCCGGCGGCCCATTCGACCGCCGCGGTGGCGGACGGGGAACCGTCGGTAGCGGCGATGATCTGTCGGTTCATGACCCTCTCCTTTGGTAGGCCCGCGCCCCCGCTCCCCGTCCCGCGGCCCTGGGCTTGATCTATCGCGGCGGCCCACTGTCAGGTCTCCTGCGGGGCTTCTGTCCTGTTCGGGATGAGGTCGAGGGACGTCTCTCGTTGACGCGTTCCCAGGGCGTGAAGTCTCCGGTCAGGACCGCCCGGTCGCCGGGGAGGGGGTCACGACCGCCGGGCAGGCGGCGTGGTGCAGCAGCGAGTGGCTCACCGAGCCCAGCACCACCCCGGCCAGATCGCCACGCCCGCGTGATCCCACCACCAGCAGGTCGGCCTCCGCCGAGATCTCCCGCAGCACGTCCACCGGGTGCCCGTACTCCAGCCGCTCGACGACCTTGACGTCCGGGTAGCGTTCACTCCAGCCCGCCAGGGCCTCGGCCAGCATCCGCCGCTCCCGCTGGGCCGACTCCTCCGCGTCGGCCAGCGCGAACGGCCCGCCGCCGACGATGGGCCGGCTCCAGGCGTGCACCGCGTGCAGGGCCGCGCCCCTGGCCGAGGCCTCGGCGAAGGCGAAGGCGACCGCCTGCGCACCGGCCGGGGATCCGTCCACGCCGACGACCACCTCGCCGCGCGGCTGGGTGGGCGTGCGGCGGATGACGGCCACGGGGCAGGCGGCGTGCCCGGACACCCCCAGCGCGACCGAACCGAGCAGCATGCCCCGGAAACCGCCCAGCCCGTGACTGCCGACCACCAGCAGTTCCGCGTCCGCGGCGGCCTCTGTCAGGGCCTGCCGGGGATCGCCGGGCAGCAGCGCCGAGGCCACCTCGACATCACCGCCCTCTTCGCGGATCCGCTCAAGCGCGCCGTTCAGTATGGCCTCGGCACCGTCGCGCATCCATCGGCCCACATCGGCGTGCGGGCTGTCCTCGGCCATCTCCAGCGGCCAGGCCAGAGTGACGTGCACGACGCGCAGGCCCTCACGGCGCAGCCGAGCCTCCTGTACGGCCCAGCTCACCGCCTCAAGCGAGGCCCGCGAGCCGTCGACTCCCACCAAGATCATGACTGCTCCTCTCCTCGGTTTCATGACATCGCCGTACGGCACGGCGGGAACACCGGCAAAGGTCCTCTCTGTCCGGGACCTCTGGCCATCGGAGACAGGGCCGCCGGGGACCCCTCATGATCGGGAAACCGGGTAACTCCCCATCCGCTCTCCCCGCCGCAGGCCACTCAGGACCGGACCACCGCCACCGGGCAGCGGGCGTGGTGCAGCACCCCGCGGCTGACCGACCCCAGCAACGCGGAGGCGACGCCTCCCCTGCCGTGCGAGCCCACGACGACCAGGTTCGCCGTGGCGGAGGCGTCGACGAGGGCGTCGACGGGATGCGCGCTCTGGACGTCCTCCAGCACGGTCACCTCGGGGAACTTCTCCTGCCACGCGCCGAGTTTGTCCCTGACCACCTGGAGTTGCGCGCGACGGATCTCGTCCATGTCGTAGACGATCTCGGGGGCGAAGGCGTGCACCGGCAGCTGCCAGGCGTGGACGGCACGCAACGCGCAACCCCGCAGCGCGGACTGCTCGAAGGCATAGGCCAGCGCGGGCTCGCAGTGCGGGTCGTCGTCGACGCCGACGGCGACCTCGCGGCGTGCCTGCTCGTCGCCGGGGCGCACGACGACCACCGGGCCGTGGGCGTGCCCCGCCACGCGGACACTCACCGAACCGAGCAGGGCCCCCGTGAAACCGCCCAGTCCCCTGCTGCCAAGCACGATCTCGGCGGCGCCTGCGGCTTGGTCGCACAGGGAGCGGACCAGGTCGCCCTCGATCAGTTCGGTGCTCACCTCGACCGATGGCTGGCGCTCGCGCGCCACCTGCTCGGCCTCGGCCAGTACCTTCCTGCCGTTCGTGACCAGGGTTCCCGGCCACTCGGGCGTGGAGAAGCGGGAAATGTCGTAGGGTCCGTGCTCCACGACATGCACGATCCGCAGCGACGCGTGCCGGCGAAGGGCGTCGTCAGCGGCCCACCGCACCGCACCGCCCGCCTCCTGTGAGCCGTCCACCGCGACAACGATCAGTACTTGGCCGTCTCGCGCGTCCGTAACCGGCGAGCCTGTGGTGTTCGACGCCATTTCGCCCTCCTCGCATGCGGATCTTTCCTCGCTCCAAGCCTCGGGCCCGGGACCGGGAGAGCCCAGAGGCGGCGGACCCGCCCTCCAGGGACTTTGGACCCTCTTGCCCGGACACCATGCCTTTCCCCGGGCACCGTGCACGGGGCCTTCGGCCCACGCCCGTGTCGGAGCGCGGGCTAGGTGACGGGCCGCGGATCCGCGGGCGGTCAACGGACTCGCCGTCCGGACGCGGAAAGACAGCGGAAAGACAGCGCCCGCTTCGCGGGCCGGGCAGTCCTCCCCCGGCGTTCGGGGAGTTAGAGACGACCGTCCCTGCCCGGCAGGGCACTTCGCCCCTATGGCACGGCGCGGCGGTGACCAACGCTGCTGATATGAGGCGAACCGTTCCCGATGAGTGCGATGTCCTGCTGCGCGAGAGCGGCATCGCCCGCATCAGGCCCCTGCGCCCCGGCGACCGGCCCCTGCTGCACGAGCTGGTCGGCAGGTCCTCCGAACGCTCGGCCTACCTGCGGTTCTTCACCGGCGGCAGGGCCGGGGCCCACGCCTACATGGACCAGGTCACCGAACCGGACCACCTGGGCCGTGCCCTGGTGGCCGTGGTGCGCGGCCAGTTGGTGGCGATCGCGGAGTACATCCCCGGTGACGCCGGTGACGCCGAGATCGCGATCCTGATCGACGACGCGATGCACCACTGCGGCCTGGGCACCCTGCTGATCGAGCATCTGGCGCTGGACGCCGCCGACGAGGGGGTGCGCGAGCTGGTCGCCGAGGTGCTGGCCGAGAACCGCCCCATGCTGCGCGTGCTGGACGACCTCGGGCTCGCCACCAGGCGGGCGTTCGACGATGGCATGGTGGAGATCCGGATGGATCCGCGGCCGACTCCGGGCATGCTGGAGCGGATCGAGGCACGTGCCCACCAGGCGACCTCCGCCTGCCTGACCCGGTTGTTCCACCCCGAGTCGGTCGCGGTGATCGGCGCGGGCCGCGCCCCCGACGGGGTGGGCCACCGGATCCTGCGCAACATCCTCGACGCCGGATTCCCCGGCCCTGTTCACCCGGTCAACCCGCATGCCGACAAGATCCTCGACCTGCCCGCGTACGCGAACATACGGAACGTGCCTGGTCCGGTCGACCTGGCGGTCGTCGCCACCCCCGCCTCCGCCGTACTGGAGATCGCCCGCGACTGCGCGCAGCATGGCGTGCGCCACCTCGTCGTCGTCACGGCCGGGTTCGCCGAGGCCGGGCAGACCGACGACGAGCGCGAACTACTGAGAATCTGCCGGGAATCCGGCATGCGCCTGGTCGGCCCCAACTGTCTCGGCGTCGCCGACACCGGAGCCCGCCTCAACGCCAGCTTCCTGCCCCACCCGCCCGCCCCCGGGCGTCTGGCCCTGATGTCGCAGTCGGGCGCGGTCGCGGTCACCCTGATCGACCGGGCCGGCAAGCTGAGGGTCGGCCTGTCGGGTTTCGCCTCGGTCGGTAACAAGGCCGACGTCAGCGGTAACGACCTGCTGGAGTACTGGGAGGACGACCCGGCGACCGACGTGATCGCCCTGTATCTGGAGTCGTTCGGCAACCCCCGCAGGTTCGGGCGCATCGCGCGCCGGATCAGCAGGCGCAAACCGATCATCGCGATCAAGAGCGGCCGCGGCGGTTCCGGGGAACGGGCGGTCCGTTCCCACACCGCGGCCGCCGCCACCCCGGACGTCGCCGTCGACGCCCTGCTGAGAGGCTCGGGGGTCATCCGCGTCGACAGCGTCCAGGACATGCTCGACACCGCGCGTTTGCTGACGGCCCAGCCGCTGCCACACGGCGCCCGGGTGGCCATCGTCGGCAACTCCGGCGGACCGCAGGCGCTCGCCGCCGACGCCTGCGAACAGCGCGGCCTGCTGGTTCCCGAGCTGTCCCCGATCACCCGTGGACGGCTGCGCTCCCGGCTCCCGGCCTCGGCGGCCGTGACCAATCCCGTCGACCTCACCGCCGACGGCACCGCGCGGGACCTGGCCTTCGCCGTCGAGACCGTGCTGGCCGACCCCGACGTCGACAGCGTCCTGGTCGTCTACACCCCGCCGTTCGGCTCGGGGCTGACCAGAACCCGCCACGCCATCGCCGCCACGGCCGCCACAGCGGTCAAACCGGTGATCGCGTGCATCGCGGGGCACGACGACCTGCTGGACGGACGGGTCCCCTGCTACGCCTTTCCCGAACAGGCCGTGGGGGCACTGCGTCACGCGGTGAACCACGCGTCATGGCGCACCGCGCCGCGGGCCAGGCCCGCCGAGCCGCGGACAGCCGAAACCGCCACGGCACGCGGCCTCGTGGAGGCGGACCTGGCCCGCCATCCCGGCGGCCGCTGGCTCGACCACACCACCGCCACCCGCCTGCTCGGCTGCTACGGCGTCCGCGTCATCGACTCGGCCGAGGTCAACGGGCCGGACGGCGCGGTGGCGGCGGCCGAGGCGATCGGGCTGCCGGTCGCGCTCAAGGCGAGCGGGCCCGGTCTGGTGCACAAGAGCGACGTAGGCGGGGTCCGCCTCGGTCTCGGAACAGCGCGGGAGGTACGGCGCGCCTACCGGGAGATGGCCGGTGCGATCGGACCGGCCATGACCGGCGCGATCGTCCAGCCGATGGCCGAGCCGGGCGTGGAGATGATCGTCGGCGGTGTCGCGCACGAGACCTTCGGCCCTCTGCTCATGGTCGGCATGGGCGGCGTCGCCGCCGAGCTCCTGGCCGACCGCTCCTTCCGGGTCCCGCCGCTCGACGAGCAGGACTCCGCGGCGATGCTCGCCGAGTTGCGATGCGCGCCGCTGCTGTCCGGCCACCGGGGACGTCCCGCCGTCGACGTCGCCGCGCTCCGGGAGCAGATCGCCGGTGTGGGACGACTGCTCGATGACCTTCCCCAGGTGACCGAGCTCGACCTGAACCCGGTGATCGTCACCACGTCCGGCGCGATCGCCGTGGACGTGCGGATACGGCTGGCCCCCGCGGTCGCGCCGCCGTCGCCGTTCCGCAGGAGACTGCGATGAACGCCCCGTCCCGCCCCGCCCGCGGATCCGTTGGGAGGCGATGATGCGCATCACCGTCAAGGACGTCATGACCCGGCGGGTGGTCTCGGTCACCGAGGACACCTGCTTCAAGGACATCGCCGGGATACTCCTGGCCCACGCGGTCAGCGCCGTGCCGGTTCTGGACGTCGACGGTCATGTGATCGGTGTCGTCTCCGAGGCCGACCTGCTGCACAAGGAGGAATGCCGGGAACAGTTCCGTGGTGAGGATTACCGGCCACAGGCTCGATCAGGGCAGGAGACGGGCAAGACCGGGGCGGAGACGGCCGGGGAGCTGATGACCGCTCCGGCCGTCACCGTCTCGATGGACGCCTCCGTGGTGACCGCCAGCCGCCTGATGGAGCAGCGCGGCGTCAAGCGGCTGCCGGTGCTGGACGGCCACCGGCGGCTGACCGGCATCGTCAGCCGCCGTGACCTGCTGAAGGTGTTCGCCCGCTCCGACGACGACATCGCACGCGAGGTGCGCCGAGACGTCCTGGTTCGGTCGCTGTGGACGGACACCGCGCGGGTACGGGTCACCGTCGCCGACGGCGTGGTCACGCTGAGTGGCCGGATGACCCTGCGCAAGGACAGCCAGGTCGCCATCTGGATGACCCAGCAGGTCAACGGGGTCGTCGACGTGGTCGACGAGCTCTCCTGGGACCGCGACAACACCCGCCCGGAAGACAGACATTAAGGACCTACCGCTCAATAACGTGCGTACTCACACGACATCTGTCGAGCTCAGAGCCTTGCGAACAGGCAAGTTATTCGGAACGGATCAAGGTGGTGACCATGACAGAGCCCGTCATCGTCGGTGTCGACGGTTCGGCGTCCTCGCTGGAGGCGGTGATCTGGGCGGCGAGGGAGGCCATGCTGAGGCGGGCACCGCTGCGCCTGGTGCACGTCGCCCTGCGCTGGGCCTACGACGTCCCCCTCGTCCCCCAGCCCGCCCACTGGGGCCCCTCGATGGAGGCCGCCTGCCGTCGGCTGCTCGCCCAGGCCGCCGGCCAGGCGCACACCGAAGCCCCCTCGGTCGACGTCACCACCGAGATCCTCGACGGCGCCGCCGCCGAGGCGATCGCCGCCACGGCCGGGAGCGCGCAGCTGATCGTGGTCGGCAGCCGAGGGCGTGGCGGGTTCGCCGGGCTGCTGGTGGGCTCGGTCAGCCGTGATCTCGCCGCTCGGTCCCCCTGCCCGCTGGTGGTCGTGCGCCCGCAGGAGGCCGGCCGTGGCGGAGAGATCGTCGTCGGTGTCACCGGACGCCCCGAACAGGACCCCGTCCTGCGCTTCGCCCTTGAGGAGGCGCTCCTGCGGCGACTCCCGCTCCGGGCCGTGCACGCCTGGACCCACCCTGCGGTCAGAGCTCCCGGTGACATGCAGCCGCTGGTCTACGACGTCGAAGGCGTCGGCCAGGAGGAGGCGCGTCTGCTGGCCGAGTCTCTGGCCGGCTGGCGGGAGAAGTTCCCCGACGTCCCCCTCACCGAGCAGGTCGCGCACGAGCACCCCGCCAAGGCCCTCGCCGACGCCTCGGCGAGCGCCGAACTGGTCGTCGTCGGCGCCCCGGGCCGAGGGGCGGTCTTCGGATCCACCACGTACTCTCTGCTCCACCACGCTCACGCGCCCGTGGTCGTCGTTCCTCGGGCGGCTCAGGCCGGTTAAGCCTGTGCCTGCCGTACGAGTGCCTGCCGGGACCGGAGATCCGCGGTTCGCGCGGATGCCAGGTGGGTCCCCGTCGTGGGGGCTCGTTCTCGCTCCCGGGTCAGCCCGCGGCCTTCAGGTCATAGGCGATGTCACGGGCCCAGGCCTCTATCCGCCCGGGGTCGCGGAAGTCACCGGCGACCGTCCTGGCCATGGTCGCGGCGAGGAAACCCCGGGCGTCGGCACGCAGGCACCCGCCGAAGACCACGCTCTCCCGGGCGCCGATCCTGCGCCTGACCCGCTCAACGTCGGCGGGCGGCGTCACCTCCCGATCGCCGATCGTCTGCAGCGGCCCGCTGCTGAACAGCCACACGGGCAGCTCGGCCAGCCGCCGGGCGCACCGCCGGACCAGCGCGCGTGTGTGGCGATGCCAGCGGCCGAAGTAGATCGCCCCGCCCAGAACCACCGCGTCATAGGCGTCCATGTCCCTGACCTCGGCGGCGGGCCTGACCTCGGCCTCTATCCCCTGGCCTGCGAGAGCACGGCCGATCCACCCGGCGATCTCCCGGGTGGAGCCGCGCGTGGAACCGTAGGCCACCAGCACCTTCGTCATCACCGGACTCCTTCCCGCTGCCAGCTCACCAGCGGCGGCCCCGTCACCGCAGGTGCCCTTGGACCCGGATCCCACCGACCTTGGTCCCCTTCTCGACCCCGCTTCTCGACCCCATCCCGAAGGACGAGGAGTGCGGCCGGGAGCCGTCACGGCGCCCCAGCGTGAACCGGCCGGGCACGAAGCCGGGACCTTCGGCCCTGCCCGCATGACCGTTGGCCACTGACCAGGCCGTTCGCCTCCGCGCAGGCTGAGAGGAGCGGACGGCGCCCTGCCGGACGGTGACCGGAGCAGGCCGTCCCGCGGCGACCGGAAAACACGTGGGAGGACCCATGAAGGCCCTGGTGTACGAAGGCCCCGGCGGCAAAACCTGGAGCAAGGTGCCCGATCCGGTGATCGTTGATCCGCAGGACGCGATCATCCAGATCGACACCGTGACGATCTGCGGCACAGACCTGCACATCCTCGGCGGAGACGTCCCGGAGGTGGAGCCGGGACGAATCCTGGGTCACGAGGCGGTAGGCACGGTGGTCGAAGCCGGTGAGGCCGTCACCGGGCTACGGCCCGGCGACCGTGTCCTGGCCTCATGCGTCTCCGCCTGCGGCCGATGCCGTTACTGCAGACAGGCGCGTTACGGCCAGTGCCTGGGAGGCGGCGGCTGGATCCTCGGCCACCGCGTCGACGGCGTGCAGGCCCAGTACGCCCGACTGCCGTTCGCCGACCTGTCCACCCACAAACTCCCCCCTGAGGTCGGCGACGAGACGGCCGTCATGCTCGCCGACATCCTGCCCACCTCCTACGAGGTCGGCGTGCTGGCCGGCCGGGTCAAGCCCGGAGACACGGTGGTCGTCGTCGGAGCCGGTCCGATCGGACTGGCCGCGATCCTCACCGCCCGCCTGTACTCCCCCTCACACGTCATCGCGATCGACACCGCCGAAGCCCGTCTACAGGCCGCGAAGCGGTTCGGCGCCGACGTCACCGTCGAACCCGGCGACGACCCGCGGGAGGTCGTGCGCTCGCTGACCGGCGGGCTCGGCGCCGACGTGGCGATCGAGGCCGTCGGCGTGCCGGAGACCTTCGAGCTGTGCACCACCCTGATCCGCCCCTGCGGCCACGTGGCCAACATCGGCGTCCACGGCCGGCCCGCCACCCTCCATCTGGAGGACCTGTGGATCCGCGACATCACCATCACCACCGGACTGGTCGACACCTTCTCCACCCCGGACCTGCTCGCCATGCTGGGCAACGGGCAGCTCGACACCGGCCCCATGGTCACCCACCGCTTCGCCCTCGACGACATCGAGCGGGCATACGAGGTGTTCGCCGACCCGGCGCGCAGCGGCGCCCTCAAGGTCACGCTGAGCCGCGCCTGACCGTACCGCCCGGAGACCATCCCTCCGGCGAACCGGAGAAGACAGGGCAGGGAGTGCGTCGTGACAACCATGGGTCACGAGCCGCTCCCGGAGCGTGAAACCGTTCGTCAGGCCTGCGGGGGCCTGCCGGCGCGAAGGTGGGCGATGCCCATGTCCAGGGCGGCCTCCAGGTGGGTGGTCTGGCCGCTGGACATCTGGATCAGGACGCCGCCCTGGATGCAGGCGAGCAGGGCGCCCGCCGCGTGGTCGGGGTCCAGCCCCGGGTCGATCTCGCCGATGTCCTGCATGTGCCGTACGCCGGTGGCGATCTCGGCCTGCCAGCGGTGCAGCAGCTCGGTGACCACGGCCTGGGCGCCGGGTGTGCCGTTGCCCAGGTGCGAGGTGACGGAGTTGAGCGGACACAGGCGGCCCTGCCGCCGGTAGCGGTCGACGACCTTGTCACGCCACGACTGCCAGGCGGGCCAGGAGGTGAGGTCGCCGAGCTGGGGTCGCTGGTCCTCCAGCACGCGGTCGGCCTCGAAGCGGGCCACGGCCAGCAGCAGTTCCTCCCGCCCGCCGGGGAAGTAGTGGAACAGCTGGCTCTTGCTCGTCGCGGTCCTGTCCAGCACGTCGTCCAGGGTCGTGGCGGCCACGCCGTGCTCGCGGATGTGCGCGGCCGCGCCCTCGAGAATGCGCTGTCGTGTCGCGGCCCCCTTGCGGGTCAGCGAACGCATGGTCACCCTCCAAAATTGGACTCTATGGTCCAGATTAGCACGTGGCGCCGA
Organism: Streptosporangium sp. NPDC051023; assembly: GCF_040689595.1. Classification (NCBI taxonomy): domain Bacteria; kingdom Bacillati; phylum Actinomycetota; class Actinomycetes; order Streptosporangiales; family Streptosporangiaceae; genus Streptosporangium; species Streptosporangium sp. NPDC051023. The sequence continues at coordinate 100,840 of NZ_JBFBCE010000007.1, forward strand.
GCACTCCGTCGACGCGGAGACGAGGCCCGAGGGCCGCACCGGCGAGAAAGCAGCCCCGCCCCCGCCTCGGCGGCACGCCCGCACCGCGAGCGGGCTCCCCTTTGCCCACCGCGCACGACCGAATTTTTTGGACTTGACAGTCCATTTTTTGTTACGCAGGCTGAGCGGGTCACACGGTGCGAACGCACGTCTTCGGCACCTTCGAGCAGGCCGAGTTCGAGGCCGTCCACCAGAACGGAGTAACACCCTCATGTCCCTGGACCACTACTACCTGCTCGGGCGTTCCGGGCTGCGCGTCAGCCGGATCGCGCTGGGCACGATGAACTTCGGCACCGGCGGTTTCCACGCCGCGTACGGCAGAACCGCGGAGGAAGCCCGCCCCATTTTCCGTCACTACCTCGAAGCGGGCGGGAACTTCATCGACACGGCCGACTTCTACACCGCCGGCGAAAGCGAGACCATCCTCGGCGATCTCATCGCGGAGGCCGGGGTACGCGACAGGGTGGTGCTCACCACCAAGTTCACCAACAGTGTCGCCCCCGGAGATCCGAATGCGGGAGGCAACGGCCGCAAGCACATGATCAGAGCGGTCGAGGCGTCCCTGCGCCGCCTGCGCACCGACTACATCGACCTGTTCCTGCTGCACACCTGGGACCGGATCACTCCCGTCGAGGAGGTCATGCGGACCTTCGACGACCTCACCAGGGCGGGAAAGATCCGGTACGCGGGCCTGTCCGATGTGCCCAGCTGGTACGCGGCGCGAGCCCAGACCCTCGCCGAGGCCAACTCGCTCGTACCGGTGGTCAGCCTGCAACTGCCCTACTCCCTCGTCTCCCGGACGATCGAGCTGGAACACATCGCGATGGGGCAGAGCCTGGGGCTCGGCATCACCGCGTGGAGCCCGCTCGGCGGCGGCTTCCTCACCGGCAAGTACCGGCACACCGGCCAGGGACTGGCAGGGGAAGGCAGGCTCGCCGGCTCGGGCTCTCCCGGACGCTCGTGGACGGACCGGGAATGGCAGCTTCTGGCGACACTGGAGACCGTCGCCGACAAGCTCGGTATGACGATGGCCCAGGTCGCCCTCAACTGGGTCGCCACCCAGCCCGGAGTCGCCTCGGCGATCATCGGAGCGAGCAGCACGGAGCAGCTCGACGCCAACCTGTCCGCCCTCGACGTCGAGCTGCCCGCCGAGCTGCGCGCCAAGCTCGACGAGGCGAGTTCCGTGCCGCCCCCGTCGGTCTACCAGATGTTCACGCCGGGCTATCAGAACTGGCTGGTCAGTTCCGGCGCCAAGGTCGGGGACAAGCCGGCCGGATATGCCCCGGCCGTACGGAACTGGGTGGCAGAAAGCAGGGATTGACGAACTTCGCCGCACGCCGGACCGAGGTGGTATCGGCACTACGCGGCGCTCTGCCCGGTGCTCCTCGGTATGGCGGCCGACCGGGCACCGGGGCGGCCACCTCCCGCGGGCTGCTATGGTGTGGAGCTCTCGTAGTCTGAGACCAGGAGACTAGAAATGGCAGGCGAAGACGACATCTCCGGGTGATACCGGAGGTTGACCGGCCCCGGCAGGCGCACATGACCGCCGCCGACGTGGCCCTTGTCGTCGTTCCCCGACCCCCTGTCCCCTGCCGGGCCCCTTTTGCGCGCCCGGATCACGTACGAGGTCTCTCACATGTCCGATGCGTTCATCGTCTGCTCCAACCTGTCCTTCTCCTGGCCTGACGACACGTCCGTCTTCAGCGACCTGTCCTTCACCGTCGGCGGCGGCCGTACGGGTCTCGTCGCCCCGAACGGCGCGGGCAAGAGCACACTGCTCAAGCTGATCGCCGGCGAGTACCGGCCCGGCGGCGGGAACATGTCCGTCAGCGGCGTGCTCGGCTACCTCCCGCAGAGCCTGCCCCTCACCGGTGACCTGACCGTGGCGGAGGTTCTCGGCATCGCCCCGGTCATCGCCGCGCTGAACGCCATCGAGTCGGGCGACACCGGCGAGGAGCACTTCACCGCGATCGGGAACGACTGGGACATCGAGGAGCGCACTCGTGCCCAGCTCGACCGCCTCGGGCTCGGCGACATCGCGTTCGACCGCGCGCTGCGCACGCTGAGCGGCGGACAGGTCGTCTCACTCGGCCTGGCCGCGCAGCTCCTCAGGCAGCCCGACGTCCTGCTGCTCGACGAGCCGACGAACAACCTCGACCTCGGCGCGCGCCGCAGACTCTACGACCTGCTCGGCGACTGGCGCGGCTGCCTGCTCGTGGTCAGCCACGACCGGGCCCTGCTCGACCGCATGGACCGCATCGCCGAGCTCGACCGGGGTGAGGTCCGCTTTTACGGCGGCGACTTCACCGCGTACGAGACGGCCCTGCACGCCGAGCAGGAGGCCGCGGAACGGAACGTGCGCAGCGCCGAGCAGGAGCTCAAGCGCGAGAAGCGGGAGATGCAGCAGGCACGCGAGCGGGCCGAGCGCCGAGCGGGCAACGCCGCCCGCAACCTCAAGAGCGCCGGACTGCCACGGATCTTCGCCGGGAACATGAAACGGGGCGCCCAGGAATCGGCGGGGCGGGCCGGCCAGATCCACGCCGCCCGCGTCAGCGACGCCAGGGCCAGGCTCGACGAGGCCGGGCGGGCTCTGCAGGACGACCAGAGGATCGCGCTGGAACTGCCCGGGACCAACGTGCCCGCCGGGCGCACGGTCTTCCTCGGCGAACGCCTACGGGCCCGCGGCCTGTTCGCCGAGCCTGGCATCGACCTGACGGTCCGCGGGCCCGAGCGCATCGCGCTGACCGGCCCCAACGGTGCGGGCAAATCCACCCTGCTGCGCCTGATCAGCGGTGAGCTCGAGCCGGAGGGCGGCACGACCCGGCGAGCCGACGGCCGGGTCGCCTACCTGTCACAGCGGCTCGACCTGCTCGACGTCGAGCGCACCGTGGCGGAGAACCTGGCCGTGTTCGCCTCCGGAATGCCGGAGGCGGAGCGGATGAACCTGCTCGCCCGCTTCCTGTTCCGTGGCGCGCGTGCGCACCTGCCGGTGGGCGTGCTGTCAGGCGGTGAACGGCTGCGGGCCACGCTGGCCTGCGTGCTGTGCGCCGAGCCCGCCCCCCGGCTCCTGCTGCTCGACGAGCCGACCAACAACCTCGACCTGGCCAGCGTGGGACAGCTGGAGAGCGCGCTCGGCGCGTACGAGGGGGCGTTCGTGGTGGTCAGCCACGACGAGCGGTTCCTCGCGGAGATCGGGGTTGATCGGTGGCTGGAGCTGTCCGGCGGCCGCCTCCTGGAGACCGGGGGCCCCACGGGCGAGTGAGGCGCCGCTCACCCGAAGGCCACATCCGGCACGGTCCGGCCACCTGCCTCGTGCTCACCGACGAGGCAGGTGGCCCCGCGGACGGCGCCCACCGGTGTGGATGCGGCCGGGCGGATGACGAGCTTGTCGGTCGTCCCGCTACCGGCGGGGGTCGATGACGAGCTTGCCGCTCGTCCGACGACCGCGGAGCGCTTCGTGCACCCGCCTTACCTCCGACATCGGATAGTCGCCCCCGCGGACCACGCTGAGCTCTCCCGCGATGACCCGCGCGGTCAGCTCCGCGTAGGCCTTGGCGAGGACCTCAGGCCGGGTGAAGGCGTCCATCAGCCAGAAGCCGCTGACGGTGGCCGAGCGGCGCTGGAGTTCTCGCGGCGACACCTTCTCCGGTTCCACCATGCTGGCCATTCCGTAGAAGGCGAGCCTGCCGAAAGGGGCCAGGGCCGCGATGCTCTGGCCGGTGACGCGGCCGCCGGTCATCTCCAGGACCACGTCGACCGGCCCGCCGCCGTTCGCCTCCCGCAACGCCGTGGTGAGGTCCTCGACCGCGGGGTCGACGGCGGCGTCCGCGCCGAGAGACAGTGCGAGCTCGCGCTTTTCCGGTGTACTGGCCGTGGCGATGACCCGGCCGGCGCCGCTCATCTTGGCCAGCTGTACGGCCAGGCTGCCGACCCCGCCCGCCGCGGCGTGCACGACCACGCTCTCTCCGGGACGCACCCGGCCGGTGTGGTTGATCAGCCACCAGGCGGTCAGCCCCTGGGCGAGCAGGGCGACCGCGGTGACGGCGTCGACCTCGTCGGGCACCGGGAAGGCGAACTCCTCAGAGACCACCGCCTTCTCGGCGTAGCCACCACTTTCGATCATCGCGGCCAGTCTCCGGCCGTCGGTGGTCCGGCCGACCACCTCGCCTCCGGGCACCAGCGGCAGCGCCGCCGCCACGATGTAGCCGTTCTCGCGCAGCAGCGTGTCGGCGAAGTTCACCCCGCAACGCTCCACGTCGAGGAGGACCTGCCCGGGGCCGGGCCGGGGCTCGGGCACCTCACGTACGGCCACCACTTCCGGGCCGCCGAACTCGGTGATCTGCACCGCTCTCATCCGCACACCTTTCTAGAACTCCATACCAACTGGTACTGAGTACCATAATGGATCGCGTTCGAAGCCGCTAGACTGGCCCGGTGCCCCGGCCCACCCTCCGCGCCAGAAAGCAGCAGCGAGCCCGCGACGAGATCGTCACAGCCGCCTACGAGCTGTTCGCCGAGCGTGGTTACGCCGACGTGACGGTCGCGGACATCGCAGAGCGGGCGGAGGTCGGCCGCACGACGTTCTTCCGCTACTTCGGCGACAAGCAGGAAGTCGTCTTCGCCGACGAGCAGGAGTGGCTGGACGACATCGGCAGGCGGCAGCGGCGGCTCCACCCCGACGGGCCCCCCTCACTGCCCGAGGCGCTTCGCCTGCTGCGGGAGACCACCCTGGCCATCTGCGCACAGGTGACACAGGACGCCGAGCGCTACGTCCAGCGCGAGAGGCTGATCGCCGACAACCCCGAACTCGGCGATCGCGCGGCCCGCAAGCGACGGCGCCTGGCCGAGACGCTGGGCGAGATCCTGCGGGAACAGAACGCCTCGGCCCAGACCGCGACGCTGGCCCCGCACGTCGCGCTGGCCTGCTACAACGCCGGACACGAAATCGCCGCCGGTGACCCCTCCGCGCTCGGCCCCCACGTGGCCGCGGCCTTCGACCTGCTCGGCATCGGGTCACTGTCCCCTGAGGAATCCCAGCAAAACGATGAGGGTCGCCGTACGGCCTCCCGCGGCACGGCCGCTCCGGCTCCGCGCGGAGAACCGGAGGAGCCGGTGTGACCCGCTACGTCACACCGTGAAGCCACCGTCCACCACCACGGTCTGGCCCGTCATGTATCCACCGGCCTCTGACGCCATCCATACGAGGGTTGCGGCCAGCTCGTCGACATGGCCCATGCGGCCGAGCAGCACGCGCGGCATCACGTCCTCGAGGTAGCCGGAGGCGTACTGCCCGGTCATCTCGGAGGCGAAGAAACCGGGCGCGACGGCATTGACCCGGATGCCCTTGCGGCCACTCCACTGCTGCGCGAGGTCGCGGGTCAGGCCGATCAGCGCGGCCTTGCTGGCCGAGTACGCCGCCTGCGGCAGGCCTGCCGTGGCCAGGCCGAGGATGCTCGAGACATTGATGACAGACGAGCCGGGCCGCATGACGCGCCCGCACCCCTGGGCGACCCAGTAACAGCCGTTGAGGTTGGTGTCGATGACACGGCGGAACTGCTCGGGGGTCTCCCGGGTCGCGGGGTGCGCGCTGGCGACGCCGGCGTTGTTCACCAGCACGTCGACCCGTCCGAACTCGGCGACGACCTCCTCGACGAGGGCGTAGGCCTGGTCCGGATCGGACACGTCGGCGGTGATCGGCAGCGCCCGGCGCCCGGCCCGGCGCACCAGCTCCACTGTGCCCTCCAGCCGGTCGGCACGTCGTCCGGCGACCGCGACGTCGGCGCCGGCCTCGGCGAAGGCGCGGGCGAACCCGACACCCAGTCCTGACGAGGCCCCGGTCACCAGGACGACGCGATCGTCGAGACGGAATCTGTCGAGGATGCTCATGATGACTCCAGGCGTAAGCAGGACGCCGCCGGGATTCGACGGGCGCGGATCAGGAAGGTACGGCTCAGGCGGTGACGTGCCGCCTGCGCCGGGCACCGGCCTCCCGGTACCACGCGAGGAGGTCCGGCCGGTCGACGCTCGCGGGGTCGACCACGCTCGCGAGCTCCTCACCGCGCAAGAGCCGCTTGACCGGCACCTCCAGCTTCTTGCCCGTGCGGGTGTGCGGAATGCCGGGCGCGGCGATGATGTCGTCGGGAACGTGCCGGGGTGAGGCATGGGTTCTGATGGCGGCCCGGATGGCGTCGCGGAGCTCCTCGTCCAGCTCGACGCCGGGGACCGTGGTGACGAACAGCGGCATCCAGTACCCTCCGTCGGCTTCCTCGAGCCCGACGACGAGCGCCTCGGCAACCTGCGGAAGCTCCTCGACGGGGGCGTAGATGTCGCCGCTGCCCATCCGGACCCCACGGCGGTTGAGAGTGGCGTCGGAACGCCCGTGGATGACGACCGATCCGCGTTCGGTGATCGTGATCCAGTCGCCGTGCCGCCAGACGTCCGGGAAGGTCTCGAAGTAGGCGTCGCGCAGCCGCGCGTCGCCGGGATCGTTCCAGAAGCGGACGGGCATCGAGGGCATCGGCCGCCGTACGACGAGTTCCCCGACGGCCTCCTCAACCGGCGTCCCGGAGGCGTCGAACGCGCCGAGCGCCACGCCCAGGCACGGCGCGGAAAGCTCGCCCGCCCACACCGGCACCGTCGGCACCCCACCGGCGAACGCGGTCACCACGTCGGTGCCGCCGCTGGTGGAGATCACCGTGACCTGCGGAGGAACACTCCGGATGGCCCAGCGGTGAAGGTCGGCCGGGAAGGTCGAGCCGGTGACCGCCAGGCAGCGCAGCCCGCTCAGGTCGTGGGTGCCGGGGCCGATCCCGGCCTTGTGGCACGCCGCCAGGTAACCGGGGCTGGTGCCGAGCACCTGGACGCCGGTGCTCGCGGCGATGCTCCAGAGCCGGTCGGGCTCGGGGTGGGCCGGGCTGCCGTCGTAGCAGACGATGGTGACGCCGAGCAGGAGTCCGCCGACCAGGAAGTTCCACATCATCCAGCTGGGGCTGGTGTACCAGAACATGCGGTCACCGGCGCGCAGGTCGAGGTGGAACGCGGCATGCTTGCGGTGCTCGAGCACGACACCGCCGTGGCCGTGCACGATGCCCTTCGGGCGCCCGGTGGTTCCGGAGGAGAAGAGCACCCACAACGGGTGGTCGAACGGCACGTCGACCGGCGCCAGCGTGACGTCCGTGCGCCCGACGGCCTCGGCCCACGGCAGCGTGTCCTGAACCTCCAGGTCACCCGCGAACACCGTCGCCACCAGCCCGGGCAGGCCGGCGCGCAGCTCGTCGAGCTCACGACGCCGGTCGACGCGCCGGCCCGCGGAGCTGCAGGTGGCGGCCGCGACGAGCACGACCGGTTCCAGCTGGGACAGGCGCGCGATCGCCGCCGCCGAGCCGTAGTCGAGCCCGCACATCGCCCAGACGGCGCCGAGGCTCGCCGTGGCGAGGAATCCGACCACCGCCTCGACGCCGTTGGGCAGGTAACCGACGACCCGGTCCCCCGGGCGGACACCGAGCTCGGTGAGGGTGGCCGCGAGAGACGCCACCTGGGCGCGCAACCGGGCCCAGGTGACCTCCCGGGTGTGTCCCGACTCCTCGACGGCGATGACGGCGACGTCGTCGCCGGGCCGGTCACGGAACACCTCGCGGGTGTAGTTCAGCATGGCGCCGGGGAACCACTCGGCCCCGGGCATGCGGTCCCGGGACAGCGCCGGTGCCCCGGCGGGGCGGGGCGGCATGTCGAAGTGGTCCCACACCGCGGACCAGAAGCCGTCGAGGTCTTCAACCGACCACCGCCACAGGTCGCGGTAGCCGGTGGTCAGGTCACGACCGGCGAGCGCGGACGCGTGCGCGGCGAACTCGGTGATGCGGGCACCGGCGACGGCCTCCTCTGAGGGGGTCCAGTCCGGAAGGACGTGGGGCATGGCGGTGGCTCCTTCGCGGGCAGGCGAGAGGTTCGCTCAGCTCACTCACAAGCGAGCGCGTCGGCGGACTCGGCGCCGGAGATCAGTACCTGAGTGGTGTGCGCGATGTGGTCGCGCAGCAGTCGTGCGGCCAGGTCGGCGTCGCGGGCGAGCGCCGCCTCGAGGATGGCGCGGTGCTCGCCCGCGACGTCCCGGTCCTTCTCGTTGCCCAGCGGTCCGGCCCATCGGCGGTAGAGCTCGGCCTCGTCGCGCAGGCCAAGCGCGATGTCGACCATGCGCCGGCTGGGGCAGCTCTGCAGGAGCGCGCGGTGGAACACCTCGTGGGCGGTGTACCACTCCTCGAGCACCTCCTCGGAAGCGTCGAACCTCTGGGTGTCGATCCGGGACAGGACGTGGTGGGCCGCCACGATGTCGCCCTCCCAGGCCATGTCTCCGTGCACGACGGCCTGACGGAACGTCGTCGCCTCGATCTCGACCCGCGCCATGGTGAGGTCGGTCAGCTCCTCCTGCGAGAGCTCGGCGACGGTGTAGCCCTGGTGGGCCTGGGGCCGTACGAGGCGCTCGGAGGCGAGCCGGGCCAACGCCTCGCGGGCGACCCCGACGCTGGTGTCATAGTCCGCGCAGAGGGCCGGGAACTTCAGGCGAGCACCGGGCTTGAGGCGCGCCGCGAAGATGTCGGCCCGGATCCGCTCGTACACCTGGTCGGTTCGTGTCTTCTTCGTGCCGTTCTGCTGTGGCATGGAGCGCAGCCTAGCTGGATACGAAACAGCTCACAACATTCGAATGTCTCTTGACATTGCGAAACTTGGTAAGCATGGTGTGTGACCAGGACATTGCGGACGAGAGGAAGCACCGATGCGCATCGGAAACGTCGGGGGACGGGCGCTCCTGATCACCGGCGACAACGCCGGGATCGACATCGCCACTGTCAGCGGAGGCGCCTTCGGCCCGTCCATGCAGACGCTCTACGACCGGTGGGCCGACTTCCGCGCCTGGGCGGCGCGGGCACCGCTGGACGCGCAAGTGCGTCACTTCACCGCGGAGGAGATCGACGCCCCCGCGCCCTCGCCGCGGCAGGTCTTCGCGATCGGGCTCAACTACGCCGACCACGCCGGTGAGTCGGGCGTCGTCGTGCCCGAGGAGCCCGCGGTCTTCACGAAGTTCCCCACCGCGCTGACGGGGCCGGTCACCGAGGTCACCTTGCCCGAGGGCAACGTGGACTGGGAGGTCGAACTCGTGGTGGTCATCGGCCGCGAGGCACGAAACGTCTCGGAGGAGGACGCCTGGGACCACGTCGCGGGCGTGACCGTCGGCCAGGACCTCTCCGAACGGAAGCTCCAGCGCGTCGGCCCGCTGCCGCAGTTCAGCCTCGCCAAGTCCTATCCCGGCTTCGGCCCGATTGGACCGTTCCTGGTGACCGTCGACGAGCTCGAGGATCCCGACAACCTCGCCATCGGCTGCTCGGTCAACGGTGAGACGGTCCAGAAATCACGCACCCGCCACATGATCTTCTCGGTTCCGGTGCTCCTGGCCAAGCTGTCGGCCGTCGCGCCCCTGCTGCCCGGCGACGTCGTCTTCAGCGGTACGCCCTCCGGTGTCGGAGGCGCCCGCAAACCGCCGAGGTTCCTCGCGCCCGGGGACACGCTCGTGTCCTACGTGGAGAACGTCGGCCAGCTCACCCAGACCTTCGTCTCCGCCTAGGAGAAGGCATGGCACTTCACCGACTCAACTCCCTCACCGTCGGCGTACCGGATCTCGCCTCGACGATGGAGTACTACCGGGACTTCGGCCTGCGCCCCGAGACCGACGGGTGGCTGTCAACCCTCGACGGCGGCCGCCAGCTCCGCCTGGTCGCGACGCCGACACGCAGGCTCGTCGAGCTCGAGATCGGGGTGGACGACCCCGACGACATCGGCAGGATGACGCGGCGGCTGCGGGCTCTCGACCTCGACGTCAACGCGGACGGGGACCGGCTGTCCGTCCTGGAGCCGATCAGCGGCGTGCGTGTCGTGGCCTGGGTGACCGGCCGTCTCGTCCAGCCGCACCTGCCCGCCCCGCCGTACAACGCGCCCGGCGACCCGGCGCGCGGTTCGACGCGAGCCCCCGGAATCCTGCGGGACACACCGGTCCGTCCCCGCAAGCTCGGCCACGTCGTCATCGGCTCGGTCGACCAGCCCGCCACCGAACGCTTCTTCACCGACGGCGTCGGTCTCAAGGTCAGCGACGTGGTGCCCGGGACGGCAGCCTTCATGCGCTGCTCGAACGACCACCACAACGTGCTGGTCAGCCAGGCACCGGTCAACTTCCTGCACCACACCTCCTGGCAGGTCGACGACATCGACGAGATCGGCCGCGGTGCCACGGCGATGCTCCGGGAACATCCCGAACGCCACGTCTGGGGCCTCGGCAGGCACCACATCGGGTCGAACTTCTTCTGGTACCTCAAGGACCCCGCGGGGAACTTCGCCGAGTACTACTCCGACCTCGACTGCATCGTCGACGACGCGCTCTGGAAGCCCGAGGTGTGGGACGCCGCGCACAGCCTCTACAGCTGGGGCCCGCCGCCTCCGCCGTCCTTCATCGAACCCGACGACCTCGCCGCGTTGATGGCCGGCGCCCACCAAGCACCCTGATCAGCTCCAGGAAGTCTCCAGGAAGTACTGCCATGACTCACCTCACCACCGCGAGCTACGACGTCGTCGTCGTCGGAGCCGGGCCGGTCGGACTGGCCCTGACCCGGTTGCTGGCGATGAACCGTCACCGTGTCGCGCTCGTCGACCCCAACCGCATCGTGTGCCAGCACCCGAGGGCGACGCACCTCGACGACGAGACGATGCGCACCCTGCAGACGCTCGGCGCCGCGGACTTCGAACCGGGATTCCTCCGTCAGGAGAGCTGGCAACTGCGATCGGCGGACGGCTCGGTGTTCCTCGAGTTCGAGATGCCCGGCGACAACTCCGACCAGGGCTGGCGCGCGGACTACCAGTTCCACCAGCCCGACTTCGAGTCCCGGCTGCGGGGCCTGCTGGTCGACGAGCACGTCGACCTGCTGCTCGGCGTCGAGGTAACCGGCTTCACCCAGACCGACGACGCCGTCTCGGTACGGCTGCGCGATCGCCTCAGCGGCGAGGAGCGTCTCGTCGAGGCGGCCTACATGGTCGGCAGCGACGGGGCGAACTCCTTCGTCCGCCGGGCGACCGATGTCGAGGTTGAGGACCTCAAGGGCACCCAGCGCTCGCTCATCCTCGACATCCACCCCTACGAGCACCCGCGGAGCCTGCCAGAGAAGAGCGGCTTCATCCTCTGCGAGGATGAGCGGCCCGTCACCTACGTGCCGACCTTCCCGCCGAAACTGCGGTTCGAGTTCATGCTGAAGGACGGCGACGACGCCCAGGCGTTCGAGCACCCCGCCCGGACCTACGAGCTGCTCTCACGATGGCTGGCGCCGGGTTCCTACCGGATCCTGCGCACCGACGTCTACGAGTGGCACGCCCGGCTGGTGCACGGCTGGCGCCAGGGGCGCGTGCTGCTGGCCGGCGACGCCGCCCACGAGATGCCGCCGATGCTCGGCCAGGGGATGTGCTCCGGCCTGCGGGACGCGATGAACCTGGCGTGGAAGCTCAGCGCCGTTCTCTCCGGGGCCGACCGGGCGATCCTCGACACCTACGAGAGCGAACGCTCACCCCATGTGCGCCCCTACATCGTGGAGTCGGCGCGGCAGGCGAACCTGATCGAGGCCTTCGCCGACCCCGCGGCGCGTCCTGCCCCCGGGCCCGCCCAGGTCCTGGTGCGCCACCGCCCGCTGCTCGGCCCCGGTCTCGCGGCCGAGCCTGCCGACCCCGTCGGGCAGCTCAGCCCCCAGCCGCGCACCGCCGAGGGCACACTCCTCGACGACCTGGTCGGCTACCGGTTCCTCGTCGCCGGTGACCGTCCGACGATCGACGGGGTTTCGGACGCGACCCGTGCGACGTGGTCACGGCTGGGATTCTTCGTGCTCGACAATCCGCCCGCGGAGATGGCCGCCTGGCTGTCCTCCCACGGCGCCGACGCCGTCATCATCCGGCCCGACCGCTACACCCACACCGCCGTCTCCGGCTCCGCGGCCCTGGACAGCGCGACGCTCAAGCTGAGCGAGTGGCTCCTGCCCGCCCGGGCGACGGCATGAGAACGTACGCCACCGGGATGACCTGGGGAGAAGGGCCACGCTGGCACGACGGCGCGCTGTGGCTTTCCGACACCCAGGGGCGCAGGCTGTGGACCGACGCCGACGGCGCGTGGACCGCGACGCCGCTGGAGTCGGTGTCCAACGGTCTGTGGTTCCTGCCGGACGGCCGCCTGGTCGGCGCCATGATGGACGAGAAGCGGATCGGCGTGTGGAACGGCGAGCGCTGGGAGACCTACGCCGATCTCGCCCCGCTCGGGGTCGGCCCGCTCGGCGACCTCGTCGGCGACCTCGAAGGCAACCTCTACGTCGACGACGTCGCCTTCGCCGCCGCCCGCGGGGAGTCCCCCCGCCCCGGACGCGTCATCCTCGTCCGCGCGGACGGGACCACCGCGGTCGCGGCCGAGGACGTCGAGTTCCCCAACGGCCTCGCGTTCCTCGACGAGGGCGCGACCCTCGTCGTCGCCGAAACCTCCCGGCAGCGGCTCACAGCCTTCCGGGTCGCGGCCGACGGCACCCTGCACGACCGGCGTACCTACGCCGACATCGCCGGCCTGGCCGGCCCCGAGGCCAGGCCCGACGGCATCTGGCCCGCCGAGGACGGCCTCTGGGTGGCCACCACGACCGGGCAACTGGTCGTACGGCTCCGCGAGGGCGAACTCGTCGAGTCGGTGGACACCTCACCCGGCTATCCGATCGCGTGCTGCGTCGACGACCACGGCCGTCTCCTGGTGACCGTCGCGCACACCGAGGGGGCGCCCCTGTTCGACGCGCTCGCCCGCAAAGCGGTCAAAACCACAGCGGTCCTCGTTCACACCACCCCCCAACGCTGAATCCTGGAAGTCCTGTATGAACATCACTGCCACCAACCGGACGACCGTCACCACCACCCCGACCCGGCGCCGCCTGGCGTGCGCCGGCCTCGCCGCGGCGCTCCTGACCGCGCTGGCGGCGTGCGGCAACGACAGCGAAACGACCTCGAAGGCGGCAGGGCCCGCGTCGGAGGGCGGCAAGGCCGCGAAGGCGGCGATCACCGAGCTGGCGCGGCCCGCCGGAGAGGTGCCGAAGCTGGGCACGCCGTTCGACACCGCCGCGCTGGCCGGCAAGACGGTCTACTACGTACCGATCGCGCTCAAGGTGGGCCACTTCCCGCTCATCGAGAAGAACCTCACCGACGCCCTCGGCCGCGTCGGGGTCAAGCTTTACGCCTGCGACGGTCAGGGAAACCCGTCCGGCATCAGTTCCTGCCTCGACCAGGCGATCGCGGCCAAGCCCGCGGCCGTCATCACCGACTACATCCCCTACGAGATGGTGCCCACCGCCCTCGACCGGGTCCGTAAGAGCGGCATCCCCGTGTTCGTCGCGGGCGCGGCGGCCCCCGAGGGCACCGAGCAGTCGGCGGCCTTCGCCTTCGGCGACCCCGACCCGCAGGGGTTCGTCCTGATGGAGGGGATCGGCGACGCGGTCGTCGCGGATTCCGACGGAGACGCGCACATCCTGTTCCTCTCCGTGACCGACAGCGCCAGCACCCGGCGGGCGGGCGCGCACGCCGTCGCGCACCTCAAGGAGACCTGCGCCGGCTGCAAGGTCACCCTGAAGGAGGTGAGCCTCAGCCGGATGAAGGACGTTCCCTCGCTGGTGAGCAGCGCGCTCCTCACCGACCCGTCCATCGACTACGTGATCCCGCAGTACGACACCTACCTGGCGGCGGCCACCACCGGTCTCCAGTCGAGCGGGAAGGTCCGCGACGTCAAGATCTCCACCAGTGGCGCGACCCTGGCGGCGGTGCAGCAGGTGAAGACCAACAACCAGCTGATCGCGGTGGCCGGTGTCAACCCGCCGTACCTGGCGTGGACCATGGGCGACTCGGTGCTGCGGATGCTGGCCGGTCAGCAGCCACCGGCGGAGTACCCCTCGCTGGCGCGGGCCTTCACCAAGGACAACATCGGCGAGCTCGACCTGACCCCGGAGGCCGAGGTCAGCGGTAAGTGGTTCGGAGACCCGGGCGTCTTCCAGAAGGCCTTCACCGCCCTGTGGGGCGCACGGTGACCCCGGCGCCACCTCGCCTGGAGCTCGCGGGCCTGTCGAAGTCCTTCGGCGCCGTCCGTGCCCTCAACGACGTCAGCCTGACGGTCGGACAAGGTGAGGTGCACGGCCTGGTCGGCCAGAACGGCTCGGGGAAGTCCACGCTGGTCAAGATCCTCGCCGGGTATCACCCGCCGGACCGCGGGGGCCGGATCCTGGTCGACGGCCAGGCGCTCGCCACGCCGATCAGGCTGCGGGACCTCCGCGCGGCCGGCATCGCCATCGTGCACCAGGACTTCGGGCTGGTGCACGAGAAGTCGGTCGCCGAGAACATCGCCGTCGGATCCTTCACCGCGGGCCGGTGGTCGCGCAGGGTCGACTGGCGGGCGGAGGAAGGCCGGGCGGCCGAGCTCCTGGAGCGTCTCGACGCCACCTGGATCGACCCCACGCGGCCTGTGGGCGCGCTCGGCCCGGCCGACCGCTCGATCGTCGCCATCGCCCGCGCCCTGCGCATCCAGCGTCCCGGCGAGGGGCTGATCGTGCTGGACGAGTCGACCAGGGCGCTTCCGAAGGACGGTCTTGAGGACTTCTACCGGGTCCTGCGCAGCGTGGTCCAGCAGGGTGGCGCCGCCCTCATGATCTCCCACAACCTCGAGGAGATCAGGCAGGTCACCGACCGGATCACCGTGCTGAGGGACGGCGCCGTCATCGATGGAACCGTGGACACGGCCGGCACCTCGGAACAGGAGATCGCCCGCCGGATGCTCGGCCGGGTCGTGGAGCAGCGCGTCCACACCAGGAAGGAGACGTCCAGACTCGCACCCCCGATCACGGTGAGCGGCCTCACCGGGCGCGTGGTCGACGACGTGTCGATGGAGGTCTGGCCCGGTGAGGTCGTCGGGCTCATCGGCGTCGCGGGGGCGGGCTGGGACGAGGTGCCGTACCTGCTCTCCGGCGCACGCCGCCCGGCCCGCGGCTCCGTCAGGACCGGCACCGCAACCGTCGATCTCGCCCGAGCCCGCAGCGCCGACTGCATCGCAGCCGGCATCGCGCTGCTGCCCGAGCACCGCGTCGACGACGGCCTCGCGCTCACATTGCCGGTGGGCGAGAACATCACCCTCCCCCGCATCCGGCGCCGGAGCCGTCCCTGGGCCATCGGTCGCGAGTGGCAACGCTCCGAGATCGCCTCGGTCCTCGACGACCTCGATGTCCGGCCGCGCCGCCCCGAGATGCCTGTCGGGCAGCTCAGCGGCGGGAACCAGCAGAAGGTGATGCTCGGGAAATGGCTCGCGGGCCGACCGGAGTTGCTGGTCCTGCACGAGCCAACGCAGGCGGTCGACGTCGGCGCCCGCGAGGACATCCTGCGGGCCATCTCCGGGACGGCCCAACGGGGCGTCGCCGTCGTCGTCGCCTCCATCCAGCCCGCCGACCTGGCCGCGGTCTGCGACCGGGTGCTGATTTTCCGGGAGGGCCGGATCGACGGCGAGATCACCGCCCCCACCGAGGACGCCGTCATCGAGGCCGTGTACGCCGACCCCTCGTCCTCTCCGCGCAGAAAGGCCGCCCCGTGTCCCAGATGAAGCCACCCAGCGACGTCGCGGCGCCGCCCCGTCGGCCGGCGCCCGAACAGCGCGCCGCCGGCGGGCCGGAACCTCAGCGCTCCCCCGACAGCCGCCTTGACCTGCAGCGTTTCGCCAGCCGCTACGCGATCGTCGGGATCTGGATCCTCATGTGCGGCTTCTACACCGTGCTGATGCCCGGCACGTTCTTCCAAGCCTCGACCTTCCGTAGCATCTTCGCCTCCCAGCAGGCCCTGGTGTTCCTGGCGCTGGCCGCGATGATGACGTTCGTCGTCGGCGAGTTCGACCTGTCGATCGCCTCGGCGCTGGGCCTGTCGGCCACCCTCGTGCCGGTCCTGGCCGTCCTGCACGGCTGGAACCTGGTGCTCTCTTGCGTGGTCGCCGTGCTCGCGGCGGCCCTTGGCGGACTGCTCAACGGCT
Source organism: Streptosporangium sp. NPDC051023 (assembly GCF_040689595.1). NCBI lineage: Bacteria > Bacillati > Actinomycetota > Actinomycetes > Streptosporangiales > Streptosporangiaceae > Streptosporangium > Streptosporangium sp. NPDC051023. The sequence goes on from NZ_JBFBCE010000007.1 coordinate 116,978, forward strand.
TCCTGGTCGTGAAGGTCGGCGTCCCCGCGCTCATCGTGACCCTGGGCAGCTCAACCCTCATGCTCGGGATCGCCTCGCTGGTCTCGCATCAGACGACCGTCTCGGGCCTGTCCCCCGGGTTCGCCGACATCACGTTGTACGAGGTGGCCGGGCTTCCGATCAGCTTCTTCTACGGGCTGGCCCTCGCGCTCGCGATCGGCTACGTGCTCACCTTCACCCCCCTCGGTCGGCACATGACCTTCGTCGGCGCCAACCGTGAGGTCGCCCGGCTCGCCGGCGTCGCCGTTGACCGCATCCGGCTCGGCGCCTTCGTCGCGGGCAGCACGCTCGCCGGAACCGGCGGGGTGTTGCTGGTCGCCTCGGTCGGCGGCTACGACTCGACCGTCTCCCCCACCTACCTCCTGCCGGCCTTCGCGGCGACCTTCCTCGGCACCGCCGTCGTACGGCCCGGCCGCTTCAACCCGATCGGCACGCTGGTGGCGATCTACTTCCTCGCCACCGGGATCCTCGGGCTGCAGATGCTCGGCTACACCGGGTGGATCGAGAACGCCTTCTACGGCACCGCGCTCATCATCGCCGTCTCCGTCGCCACCATCGTGCGCCGCCGTACGGCCTCGACCTGAGGACATCACCGTGCGCTACATCGCTCTCGAAGAGGCGTTCGCCATCCCCGAGCTGGCGGCCCGCCAGCCCGCCGTCCCCATGCGCATCCGCGTCACCGACGAATACGCCGAGATGTGCGGCCGCAAACTCGTCGACTTCGAGGAGTACCGCCTCCCCGAGATGGACGCCAACGGCATCGACGTCCAGGTGCTCTCGCTGACGGTTCCGGGCATCCAGGCCGACGTCGACCGGCGCAAGGCCGTGGACAACGCCGTGTTCGCCAACGACTTCCTCGCGGAGGTCACCGGCAGGCACCCGGCCAGGTTCCGCGGGTTCGCCGCGCTCCCGATGCAGGACCCCGGCGCCGCGGTGGCCGAGCTCGAACGCTGTGTGCGGCAGCTCGGCTTCGTCGGCGCCCTGGTCAACGACCACACGCAGGGCCGGTACCTGGACGATCCGGCGTACGAGGAGGTGTGGAGCGCGTTCGAGGAGCTCCAGGTGCCGCTCTACCTGCACCCGGGCTCGATCCCCGCCGACGACTGGCACGTCATGCGGGACCGGCCCGAGATGTACGGCGCGAGCTGGAGCTGGCAGGCGGAGACCGGGGGGCACGCGATGCGCCTGGTCTACGCGGGCGTGTTCGACCGGCATCCGCGAGCGACGCTCATCCTGGGTCACCTGGGCGAGTTCCTTCCCTTCCAGCGCTCACGCCTGGACTCCCGGTACCGGACACTGCGGGTGGAAACCCCGCTGCTGCGCATGCCGTCGGAGTACATCGGCACCAACATCGTGCTGACCACCAGTGGCGTGCTCGCTCCTGAGGCGATCGAGGCGGCGGTGCTCACCGCCGGTGCCGACGCGGTGATGTTCTCCGTCGACTATCCGTACGAGGACACCGCCGCGGCGGTGGCGTCGATCGAGAAGGCGAACCTCACCGAGGAGGTCAAGGAGAAGATCGCCCACCGCAACGCCCGCCGCGTGCTCGGCATCTGAACGCGCCCACCACCAGACATGACAAGAAGCAACGAACGGACCATTGACTGATGGAGCTCTACCAGCACCGATGGGCAGGCGAGAGCGATCTCGACCCGTTCGTGGTCAACGACCCCGCCGACGGGTCGGAGATCACCCGGGTTCGCCCGCACAGCACCGAGGAGATCGGCGCGGCCATCGCCCGCGTCGCCAAGGGGCAGGCGATCTGGGCCTCTCGGCCCCCGGCAGAACGGGCCAGGGCACTGCACGCCGTCGCCGACACACTCCGGGCCCACGCCGAGGAGATCGCACGGATCGAGACCAGGGAGAACGGCAAGCCTCTGGACCAGGCGCGCGGCGACGTGTTCGCCTGCATCGGCCTGTTCGACTTCTTCGCCGGGGCCATCGTGGCCGAACACGGCCAGGCCCGGCACACGCCGTTCTCGCTCGACACCACCGAGCTGGTGCCGTACGGCGTGGTCGGCGCGATCATCCCGTTCAACTGGCCGCCGATCCACACCGCGGGCAAGCTGGCGCCCGCCCTCGCGGCCGGCAACGCGGTCGTCCTCAAACCCGGCGAGCAGACCCCGATGACGCCGACCCGGATCTGCGAACTCGCCGCAGAAGCGCTCCCCGACGACGTGGTGTCGGTGGTGCACGGCGGGGCCGAGCAAGGCCGGTTCCTGGCAGCCCACCCGGGCATCGGGAAGATCGCCTTCACCGGGTCCCCGGGCGTGGGCCGAGAGATCATCAAGGTGGCGGCGGTCAACCACACCCCGACCCTGATGGAACTGGGCGGCAAGAACTGCCTGATCGTGTGTGAGGACGCCGACCTCCCCTCCGCGGTGGCCTGGGCCGTCGAGGGCGCCTTCTTCAACCAGGGCGAGGCCTGCACCGCCGCGTCGCGGATCCTGGTGCAGGAGTCCGTACACGACGAGTTCATGACGCTGCTCAACGAGGCCGTCGGCCGTCTGGTCGTCGGCTCCGGCGCCCGGCCGGGCACGCACGTCGGCCCGGTGGTCACCGCCGCCCAGCGTGACCGGATCCTGGAGTACATCGAGATCGGCACGTCCGAGGGCGCGACGATCAGCGCGCAGGCGCCCCTGCCGGCCGATCCCGAGCTCGCGGACGGCTACTACGTCGCCCCGACCGTCTTCGACGGGGTGACCCGTGACATGCGCATCGCCCGTGAGGAGATCTTCGGGCCGGTGACCGCGGTCCTCACGTTCGGCGACGACGCCGAGGCCGTCGAGATCGCCAACGACACCGACTACGGCCTCATCGCGGGCGTCTTCTCGGGTGACGTCTCCCGGGCGATCGCGATCTGCGGCGGTCTCGAGGTCGGCATGACCTTGGTCAACAACTACAACCGCGCGCTGACCGGCAGCCCCTTCGGGGGCATCAAGGCGAGCGGCTACGGCCGGGAGCACACATTGGAGACTCTGCGCGAGTACGGCTACGCCAAGCTGCTGCGCGTCCCGAACGGCAAGACGCCCGTCCCGCGCTGGCAGACCATCGAGGGGCTGGTGTCATGAGCAGGCCGGTGACGCACGTCGGCCGGGTGGCCGTCGTGACCGGCGGGGCACGCGGGTTCGGCGAGGCCATCGCCGTGGAGCTGGCGCACAGAGGCGCGACCGTCGCGGTCGTCGACCGTGACGACGCCGCCGGAACCGTGGCCAGGATCGAGGCGGCGGGCGGCACGGCGCTCGCCGTACAGGCCGACGTCGCGGACCCGGACTCGGTGACGGCGGCCACCACGCGGATCCTCCGGCGGTTCGGCCGGGCCGACATCCTGGTCAACAACGCCGGGATCATCGCCGTCGGGGACTTCTTCGACACCGACTACGACACCTGGCGGCGGGTGCACGCGGTGAACCTGGACTCGCAGTTCCTCATGGCCAGAGCCCTGGCCGGTTCCATGCGGCAGAACGGGTGGGGGCGCATCGTCAACATCGCCTCCAACACCCTCGGCCTGGCCGCCTCGCACCTCACCGCGTACATCGCGAGCAAGGGCGGGGTCGTCGGGTTCACCCGCGGCCTGGCCTCCGATCTCGCCGAATACGGCATCACGGTCAACGCCGTGGCCCCGACCGCGTCGCGCACGCCCGGCGGCGAGGCCGCCATCGCCGAGGAGCACCTGCAGCTGTCGGCGCAGATGCAGGCGATCAAACGGGTCGGCGAGGCCGGCGACATCGTCGGCGCGGTCTGCTTCCTCAGCGGCGACGACGCCGCGTTCATCACCGGCCAGACCCTCATGGTCGACGGTGGCTGGGTCAGGGCCTGAAAGCGCCCCCCACCTCAAGCTCCAAGGAGGAACATCCATGCCAGAAGCAGTGATCGTCGCGACCGCCCGGTCGCCGATCGGACGCGCCCGCAAGGGTTCGCTGACCGCGATGCGTCCCGACGACCTCGCCGTCCAGATGGTCGACGCGGCGCTGGCGAAGATCCCCGAACTCGACCGGCACCGGATCGACGACCTGATCCTGGGGTGCGCCCAACCGGCCGGCGAGTCGGGCCACAACCTGGCACGCGCGGTGGCGGTCCTGGCGGGCATGGACCACCTTCCCGGGGTCACGGTCAACCGCTACTGCTCCTCGAGCCTGCAGACCACCCGGATGGCGATGCACGCGATCAAGGCCGGTGAGGGCGACGTCTTCATCTCCGCGGGGGTGGAGACGGTCAGCCGCTACGGGCTCGGCATGGCCGACGACCTTCCCGGCACGCACAACCCGCGCATGGCCGACGCCGGAGACCATACCCAGGAGCGGATCGGCACCGCGGCGCCCTGGAGCGACCCCCGCGAATCCGGTGCGCTGCCCGACCTCTACATCGCCATGGGACAGACCGCCGAGAACGTCGCTCAGCACGCCGGGGTGTCGAGGCGCGAACAGGACGAGTTCGCCGTCCGCAGCCAGAACCTCGCCGAGAAGGCGATCACCAACGGGTTCTTCCAGCGAGAGATCAGCCCGGTCGCCCTTCCCGACGGCACCGTGGTCGACGCCGACGACGGGCCGCGGTCCGGCGTCACCCTGGAGGCGGTGAGCGCGCTGAATCCGGTCTTCCGTCCCGGCGGCACCGTCACCGCGGCCAACTGCTGCCCGCTCAACGACGGCGCGGCGGCCGTGGTCATCATGAGCGACGTCAGGGCTGCCGAACTGGGCCTGACCCCGCTGGCCAGGGTGGTCTCCACCGCGGTTTCCGGCCTGTCGCCCGAGATCATGGGCCTTGGCCCCGTCGAGGCCAGCCGGCGGGCGCTCGCACAGGCCGGAATGGGAGCCGACGACATCGACCTCGTCGAGATCAACGAGGCCTTCGCCGCCCAGGTGATTCCCTCCGCGCGGGCACTCGGGATCGACGAGGACAAACTAAACGTGAACGGCGGAGCCATCGCCCTCGGACATCCTTTCGGAATGACAGGGGCCCGGATCACGACCACGCTCATCAACTCCCTGCGCTTCCATGACAAGGAGGTCGGCCTGGAGACCATGTGCGTGGGTGGCGGGCAGGGGATGGCGATGGTCCTGGAGCGTCTCTCATGAGCACGCTGTCCTTCGACTACACCGGACAGGTGGTCCTGGTGACCGGTGGAGCGCGGGGAATCGGCCGCGCGATCGGCCGGTTCTTCGTCGACGCGGGCGCGGTCGTCTACCTGCTCGACTTCGACGGCGACCAGGTGGCCGCGACGGCGGCCGAGCTCGGCGCGCGGTGGGCCCGCTGCGACGTCGGCGAAACCGCCTCGGTGAACGCCGTCGTCGACTCGGTGGTCGAGCAGACCGGACGGCTGGACGTCCTCGTCAACAACGCGGGGATCCTCAGGGACTCGGTGCTGTGGAAGCTCACCGACGACGACTGGGAGCGGGTGATGGCCGTCCACGCCGGTGGCACCTTCCGCATGACGCGGGCTTGCGTGCCCCATCTACGGGCACGTGGCTACGGCAGAATCGTGAACGTCACCTCCTACTCCGGGCTGCGCGGAAACATCGGGCAGGCGAACTACGCCACGGCCAAGGCGGGCATCGTCGGCTTCACCAAGACCGCGGCCAAGGAACTGGCCCGCTTCGGGATCACGGTCAACGCCATCTCACCGAACGCCGAGACCCGCATGATCTCCTCCATGCCGCAGCGGAAGCGGGACGAACTCACGACCGGCATCCCCATGGGCCGGTTCGCGGACCCCTCCGAGATGTGCGCGGCCATCGGGTTCCTGGCATCCCCCGAGGCGGGGTACGTCACCGGCGCGGTCCTCCCCGTGGACGGAGGGTTGTCGATGTGACGACGCCGCCGTGAAGACGGCTTTCCGGTGCCGCGGCCGGGACGTCAGAACCCGGCGGAGTCAAGGGATGCCCGGGTCAGCGGAGCCGAAGGGTCGGCGGCCAGGCCGAGGGAGGAAGGCGGGATGTCCGCGGCGACCAGGAGGCCTCCGACGGCGGCGATCATCGCGCCGTTGTCGGTGCACAGGTGCGGGGGCGGGATCCGCAGCGTGATGCCCGCGGCGCCGCACCGCTCCGCGGCGACCTGCCGCAGCCTACGGTTGGCGGCGACCCCGCCCACGACCACGAGGGTGTCCACGTCGTGGGCCAGGCAGGCATCGACGGCCTTGCGGGTCAGCACGTCGACGACGGCCTCCTGGAACGAGGCCGCGACGTCCGGCACCGACAGTCCGGGACCGTCTCGCTCCACATGCCGGGCGACGGCGCTCTTGAGCCCGGAGAAGGAGAAGTCACAGCCGACGCCGAGCATCGCGCGGGGAAAGCCGATCGCCCCGGGGTCGCCGTCCCGGGCGGCGTGGTCGATGGCGGGGCCGCCGGGGTAGGTGAGCCCGAGGATCCTCGCGATCTTGTCGAACGCCTCGCCCGCGGCGTCGTCGCGGGTGTCACCGAGGTGGACGATCGGGTCGCGGGCCAGGTCGCCGAGCAGGAGCAGCGAGGTGTGGCCGCCGGAGACGATCAGCGCGACCGAGCGGGGCGGCAGCGGGCCGTGCTCCAGGGTGTCGGCGGCCACGTGCCCGGCCAGGTGGTGCACGCCATACAGTGGCCGCCCCCAGGCCAGCGCGTAGGCCTTCGCGGCGGCCAGCCCGGTCTGCAGCGCGGTCGCCAAGCCGGGACCCGAGGTGACCGCGACGGCGTCGATTTCGGACGGGCCGATCCCGGCCTGCCGGAAGGCGGCCTTCACGCAGGGGACCAGCGACTCCAGATGGGCGCGGGCGGCGATCTCCGGCACCACCCCGCCGAACCGTACGTGCTCCTCCATCGAGGAGGCCAGCGCGGCGCCGATGAGCCGCCCGTCGGCGACGATCCCGACGCCGGTCTCATCACACGAGGTCTCGATCCCCAGAACGACCGCCATGCCACCCTCTTGTTGCGACTAGCTTGCAACTACAAATAATAGGCAAAAAGATTCGCCGGTGACGTCAGGTCGCCGGAGGGATTTCAAGAGGCGAACAATGCGGACATGAGGGGATAAATATCCCCCCGACACCTCGGCCTGGTCGATTCGCTCGACAGGGACAGGCCAGGACAAACCGGCCACGCACCCAGACAGGGCTCCGCGGCAGCCGAGGGTGACATTTCACATACCGGCCCGGCCACTCTGGACTTACTAGGACGTCCAACTATATTTTCGTGGTGAAGGCCCGCGGTGCAGGGAAGCCGGTGTGAATCCGGCGCGGTCCCGCCACTGTGACCGGGAAGTGCGTCATCGCTTGGAATGAGGCCACTGGCGAAAGCTGGGAAGGCCGGATGACGTGCGCTGATCCGGGAGTCAGGATACCGGCCGCGGGTTGATCCGTGTTGTCCACGAGGATGGAGCGAACACGCATGGCATCGGTACGCGCTCGCGAGCCCGGAAACGTCCCGGCGGTGGAAGATCCCCCGCGCTGACGGCCCTGCTGCGCCTTGACCCATTCACCGGTTCCGCGCCGCCCACCGACGTGGCCGACACCGGCTTCGCCGTCGCCGACCAGGCCCTGCAGCTGCACGGCGGCTACGGCTACCTCACCGAGTACGACATCGAGAAGATCGTCCGCGACCTGCGGGTACACCGAATCCTGGAAGGAACGAACGAGATCATGCATGTCACCGTCGCCCGCGGGCCGGTCGGAGCCGCCTGATGAGCACTCAGCCGGACACCGGAATCGAGACTCTGGTCGTCGGCCGCCTCGGGCACATCATCCTGAACCGGCCGAAGGCTCTCAACGCCCTGACCCATGACATGGTCCGCCGCATCGACACCGTCCTGCGTGTGTGGGCCGACGACGACGCCGTCGCCGCGGTGCTCGTCAGCGGCGCGGGCGAGCGGGGCCTGTGCGCCGGGGGCGACATCCGCGCCATCTACCACGACGCCAGAGAGAAGGGCGATGCCTCAGCGGCGTTCTGGCGGGACGAGTATCGCCTCAATGCGCATATCGCCCGGTACGGCAAGCCGTACATCGCCCTGATGGACGGCATCGTCATGGGCGGCGGCGTCGGCGTCTCCGCGCACGGCTCCGTGCGGATCGTCACCGAACGCACCATCCTGGCCATGCCCGAGACCACCATCGGCCTCGTCCCCGATGTGGGAGGTACCTACCTGCTGTCGCGGGTGCCCGGCGAGCTGGGCACCCACCTGGCGCTGACCTCCGCCTCCATCGGCGCGGGCGACGCCGTGGCCTGCGGGCTGGCCGATCATTTCGTCCCGTCCGAGGACCTGGAGGCGCTCACCACCGAGCTGACCCGGCGGGACGTGGCCGAGACGGTCGCCTCCTTCGCCCGCCCCGTACCGCCCGGTGAACTGGCCGAGCAGCGCGGGTGGATCGACGCCTGCTACGCCGCCGACACGGTGGAGGAGATCGTGGAACGGCTGCTCGACAGCGGTGAGAGCGCCGCCAAGGAGGCGGCCGAGCGGATCGGCGGCAAGTCGCCGACGGCGCTGAAGGCCACCCTGCGGGCCCTGCGCCTGGCCAGCGGACTCGGCTCGCTGGAGGAGGCGCTGGACCAGGAGTACCGGACCTCCCGCGCGGCATTCGCGGAACCCGATCTGGTTGAGGGCATCCGGGCCCAGGTGATCGACAAGGACCGCTCCCCCAGATGGTCACCGGCCTCCCTCGAAGAGGTGACCGAGCGCGACGTGGACCGGTTCTTCGCACCCCTGGGCGAGCAGGAACTCGGACTGTCGGGAGGGCTTCGGTGACGATCGCCTTCGTCGGCTTGGGCAACATGGGCGGGCGACCGGGACTCCGGGCGACGCGAGGTGGAGAACACGCGTGCGGTGGCCGCCACAGGCCGCCGCACGCTCGCGCCAGGCAGCGCTTCCGCCCGGTTCGTAATACAGCTGCGAGCCAGGTTCCCCCGACGCCCTCCTGCTCGTATACTGGTCGCATTACGAACTACTTCCGAACATAGGTCGCATAAGAGGTGTCATGACGATCGCGATCGGACTCGTCATCCACGCGAGTCATCGCACCGTCTTCGAAGAGGCGGCCCGCACCCTCTCCGGCGTGCACCTGGAGTGGGTCACCTACCGGCACGAGGACGAGATACAGCCCCTGGTCCGGGAGTTCCTCGGCCGCGAACGGCAGGTGGACGGACTGCTGCTCGGCAAGGTCCCCTTCGTCAGGTCCCGCGAGCTGCTCCCGGCCGACCTGCCGGTCACGGTCGTCACGTCCGCCGGTCTCGACCTGTCCGTCGCGTTCTTCAAAGCGGCGGCCCGCGGCCGGCAGGCGGTCCCGGTCAGCATCGACACCTTCGACCAGGAGACGGTCGACGAGGTCGTCCAGGCGCTCAACCTCGACCGGAGCCAGGTCGCCTGCCTGCCGTACAACCCGCGGCAGAGCGTCGAGGAGGTCGTGGACTTCCACCGCCGCTTCATGGAACGAACCGGCGCCGCCTACGCCATCAGCCTGCGCACCGCGGTCACCGCCCGGCTGGCCGACTCGGTTCCGGTGATGAACGCGCTCTACGGTCCGATCACGATCCGGACGAACCTTCACGAACTCGCGCTGCGCATCCAGTCCCGGCAGGCCAACGCGTCGAGATTCGCCGCGGGCGTCTTCCGCGTGGTCACCCAGGACGCCCAGGCCGACCTGGACCGTGTCCGCATCGGGTTGATGAACCTGCTGGTCAACACGCCCGAGTTCGGCGACGCGTGGATCGAGAACCGGGACCGGCGCGGCGTCGTGGTCTTCGCGCACAAGGCGCTGTTCGAACACGCCACCCAGAACTGGATCTCCCTTCCCATCCTCGGCCAGGCCCGGGAGACGCTCGGCATACGCCTGGCCGCCGGATTCGGCATCGGTGTCTCGGCCCGCACCTGTGTGCAACTGGCCGAACGGGCGGTGGCACGGGCGGAGCAGGAGAACGTCCCCTCGGCGTATCTGGTTCAGGACAACGGGATCATCATCGGCCCGATGAGCGGCGGCTCGGCGAACCCCCTCGCCTTCACCTACCGCGACCACGGCGGAGACCTTGAGGAGCTCGCCCGCCGCGCCGGTCTGAGCCCGGCGACCCTGTCCCGGCTCGCCGCCCTCGAACGCAGCCTTGAGGGACGGCTCATCTCACCCAGCGATCTCGCCGGTTCCCTCGGGATCACCGACCCGAGCGGGCGCAGGCTGATCCGCAAACTCAACGAGTCCGGCCTGGTCACCGAGGAAGGCAGCGAGCAGATGCACCGTAAGGGCCGCCCGACACGGCTCTATCGCCTGAGCATCGGCAGCGCTCGCACGGACGAGGCCACGCCTTCCTGAAAAGACCCCGCGCGTGTTGAAAGCCCTAGGAGGATCAGTGTCCTACGATCTGCTGCTGGCCGGCGGCGAGGTCATCGACGTCGGTGGCGGCCACGTCGGCCGGTACGACGTCGCGGTGCGCGGCGGCCGGATAGCCGCGGTGGCCCCCGATCTGCCCCGGCACGAGGCTCGCGAGGTGATCGACGCCGGCGGCAGGCTGATCACACCCGGTCTGATCGACATGCACACGCACATACATCCCGAGGCCACCTACTGGGGAATCGATCCGGACCCCGTCGCCTGGTACACCGGGGTCACCACGTGGGTCGACGCAGGCTCGGCAGGGGCCTACAACGTCGAATCCCTGCGCTCGGCGGTCCGCGACCTCCAGGTACGCGTCGTGGCGCTGCTCAACATCTCCGCGGTAGGCCTGACCGCTCCGGACGGGGAGAACCGGGAACTGGCCAACTGCGACGTCGACCTCGCCGCGTCGACCCTGGCGGCCAACCGCGACCTGCTCGTCGGGGTGAAGGTCCGCATGGACGGCAAGTCGGTTGGCCGGAACGGGCTGGAGCCGCTGCGCCGGGCGATCGCGGTGGCCGAGACGGGCGGCGTCCCGGTGATGGTCCACATCGGCGTCGCCCCGCCCACCGTGGACGAGGTCCTGGGACTGCTGCGCCCCGGCGACATCGTCACGCACTGCGCGAGCGGGCTGGCCAGCGGCATGCTCGACCAGGACGGCATCTCACCCGCGGTGGTCGAGGCGCATGCGGCGGGCGTTCTGTTCGACATCGGACACGGGTCCGGCGGCTTCGCGTTCGACGTGCTCGAAGCGCAACTGAAGGCCGGCGTGGTGCCGTACACGATCTCCTCGGACCTGCACGCCCGCTCCCTGTACGGGCCCGTGTTCGACCTGCCCACGACGATGACGAAGCTCCTCGCCGTCGGCCTGCCCATCGAGCGGGTGGTCGCGGCGGCCACCGCCCATCCGGCCCGGGCGCTGAACCTGCCCGACGGGGCCGGCACGCTGACCGTCGGCGCCCGCGCCGACCTCGCCGTCTTCACGGTGGAGGAAGGCGACTTCGAGGTGGTGGACGTGCACCGGCAGCGCCGCGTCTCCGACCGGCGGCTGGTCAACGAGGTCACCTACGTCGCCGGACGTCCGCTGCCGCCCCGGCTCCCATCACGGCCGAAGCCGTGGATCCCGCTCACCGACGCGCAGCACGAGGCGTTGCGCCTTCGCGACCAGCGGGTCCGCGACCTGCTCTCCACTCCGCTCGTCGGGCCGGAAGGGCTTGCCGAGCAGTTCCCCCGATTCCCCACCGATCCCACCCCGTCCTCAGGAGGATGACCCGATATGCCCAAGCAGACAATCAGCACCCCCGACGCGGCTCCGCCCGGCGGGCCGTACTCGCAGGCCGTCGTCGCCGGCGACCACGTCTATCTCGCCGGGGCCTGCCCGGTGCTCCCCGACGGCACGTGGGTGCGTGAGTCGTTCGCCGAACAGGCCCGCCTCGCCTTCACCAACCTGGCTCAGGTCGCCAAGGCGGCCGGGGCGGACCTGTCGCAGGCGGTCCGGGTAGGGGTTTATCTGCGGGACTTCGCCCACTTTCCCGAGATGAATGAGATCTACGTGGAGTTCTTCGGCACGGAGAACCTCCCGGTCCGCACCACCATTCCGGTGGCGCTCAACGGCTTCGACATCGAGGTCGACGCGATCCTCTACACGGGAGACTGATCCATCTCACCGGCCGCCGCGAGGGCCGCCAAGGCCCCGCGGCGGCTCCGGTCCGCCGGTCCTGCTCGGCCACGGGCGGCGCGGCCGGCCCGTCCGATGTGCCGCTGCCGTAGCCGAGCTTTGGCTCGCAGGGCCACCAGTGTCGGCTCACCGCGGAACTGGAGCGGATCGCCGTCGGCCTCCAGCCGGGCCACCTGCCGTGCGGACTGTGATCGCCGCGGACGATCGTTCCACGGGCGGGCCGTGACCTCTCAGAGAGCCGGGTCGGCGGAGGAAGGTGACAGCTGCCGAGGCCGGATGCTCCTGCGGGCGAGGTTGCGGGCAGGGCGCCAGGTGGCGACCAGGGCTGCGGCGAGCAGCAGCTCGGCGATATCGCCGCCGTAGTACATGATCTCCGCACCCCCACGGATCTGGGCGACGGAGGCGTCCACCTCGACGAAGTAGCCGTCGTACAGGAGCCGGGAGACAACGGCGTGGGCGGCGACGGCGATGCCGAGCACCACCAGCCGGGCAGAGGCGCCTGGACGGTGGGGGGCAGGGTCGGCTCCCGCGATGGCCCAGGCGAACACGAACCCCGCCAGCAGGGCGTGGATCTGCAGCAACCGGTGGAGAACCGGCTGACCGGCGGCGGCGTTGTACAGCGGCGTGAAGTACAGCACGGCCAGGCCGCCGCTGCTCAGGAGCAGGGCGGTGATCGGATGGGACAGCACGCCCAGTGGCCGGCTGCGCAGGAGGCGGGTCAGCTGCCGGGCCAGGGTGGCGGGCAGGGCTCGCAGCAGCGTGCTGACGGGGGCGCTCAGCACCAGGGCCAGGGGCGCGTACATCCCGATCAGCAGGTCCTGGAACATGTGGCCGCGGAAGTCACGGTGGGCGAACGAGGCCATCGGCGGCAGCAGCGCGATGCCCAACAGGAGGCATCCGGTCAGGAAGGCCGCGGCCCGCCAACGGTCCGCGGGCCGGGATCCGGTACGCCGCCGCGCCCGGCGACCGAGCAGCAGGTAGCCGACCGCGAGCAGCGTCACCCCTGCCACCGGTAGCAGCATCTCCCACGGACCGCTCCCGTGGTCGTGCGTGGGCCCGTACATCAGACGTTCCTCAGCCGGTCGGAACCGCTGCCGGGGGCGGCCGATTCGGGGTCGAAAGGCGTGCCGCCGCGCCGCAGCAGGTATCCGGCGACCGTCAGCACGGCCCCCAGAACCAGGAAGCCGATGTCCCACCAGAGCCGGTAGGGGCCATGGTGAACATGGTGGACGCCCAGGATGTGGTGGCCGAGGACGCCTTCGACGAGGTTGAACAGTCCCCATCCGGTCAGTACCCAGCCCCACAGCGTCCGAGACGTCCACACCTGGCGCCTGTGACGGGGAACTCGCGCGTACACGATGGCCAGACCGGCCAGCACGGCCAGCCAGCGCACGGTGTGGAGGATCCCGTCCCACGCGGTGTTCATCTCCAGCCCCGGAACGGTGAAGGGCGAGTAGTACGTCGCCCCCGTGTCGGTGCTGCTGAGCATGTGATGCCATTGAAGAAGCTGGTGCAGCAGGATCCCGTCGACGAACCCGCCCAGCCCCACTCCCAGCACGATCCCGGGCAGCTGCAGGTCCGTCGGACCGGCACTCGCTGTGGCCCGTTCGGCAGCGATGGACATGGCCTCTCCTGACTCCTACCGGAAATACCGCTGAAACGCCGGGAACGTCATCGTGACGATGCTCGCGTCCAACCGCCCCGTGCAGGAGTCGGTGCATGTCGAGTTCACCGCGAACCAGGCCGCACGCCGATGATCCGTATCCGTGACGGGCGGGCCCGTTCCCCCGGCAGCCGAGACGCCGATCCGTGGTCCTAGCGCCCCGTGGTCCTACCGTCCCGTGTTCCTACCGTCCCGTGTGACGGCCTTCACCGGCGCCGGCGGCACCCGCCCGCCCGGCGCGAAATGAATTCGGTGGCTCTGTCGCAGTCATCAGCAAGACCCCCAAATCCCTCAGGGTCGTTCTGTGTCCGAACTACTCACACTGTAGCTTGGCGGCTTTTCACAGGAGCGAGGTGGGGCGGCACCGGGCGGAGAACCCGTCCATCCAGCCCATCCCCCGTGCGCCGCCCCGGTCTCGGGGAGCCTGCCCGGGACCCACGCGTCCAGGTCCCGGGCGGCGCGTCCTCAGCGGAGGACGTCGCCTCGGCGGTCGAAGTCGCACAGGTCGGAACGGGTGGGAAGCCCCTCCCAGTCGCCCGAGACGGTTACCGCGAAGGCGCCGGTCTTGGTGGCGGTCGAGAGCCTGCCCCGTGGATCGACGCCGCTCACGAGTTCGCTCAGGTACCCCGCGGCGAAGGCGTCTCCCGCTCCGACGGGGTCGACCGCCGTCACGACCTCGGCGTCCTGGAGATACAGCTCGTCGTCGATGACGGACACGCTGCCCGCGGCTCCAAGTTTGATCATGACCTGGCGCGGCCCGAGGGACGACAGCGCACGCGCGCAGTCAGCCGGCGTGGCCTCGTCCACGATGAGCTGCGCCTCCTCGTGCGTGGAGAACAACACGTCGGCCCGCTTGACGAGCGGGTCGAGGGCCGCCGCGGCCGTACGCGGATCCCACAGCGCGCTGCGGTAGTTCAGGTCGAGTGAGACGATGACACCGTGGGCCTTGGCGATCTCGACCGCCGCCGTCACCGCCGCGGCGGGATCGTCACCGAGTGCCGGTGTGATGCCGGTGACGTGCAGCACCTTCGCCTCGCGGATCACCGCCTCGTCGATGTCGTCGACGCACAGGTGTGAACCCGCGCTGGCGGCCCTGACATAGGTGACCCGCACCTTGCCCGCGGCCCCGACGGTCTTGAGCATCATCCCGGTGGGCGCGAAGTCGCGCACGCACGAACTCGAGACGCCCTCGGCCTGCAGTTCGCGCACGATGACGTCACCGATCTCGTCGTCACCGACGCGGCCGATCCAGTGCGTGCGCAGACCCAGCCTGGAGGCGCCGATGGCGAGATTGGTCTCGGCGCCGCCGAAGCCGAGACGCAGCAACGGCTTGCGCAGCAACGGACCGGGCTCAATCGGCGTGAGCAGCCCCATCGCCTCACCGAGTGTCACAAGGTCGGCCGTCATCGACGTGCCCGTCCCGTGCCCTCGACAGGCGCGTCCACCGTACGAGCCGCGTGCTCGGACGAGGGGGCGCGGAGGATGGCGACGACACCGGTGGTGACGATCTGTGCTGGAGCCGCTGTGCGCTCCATGGTCCCGATCATGGTGAACTTCCTTCAGGGGAACGTGCGGACGAGTCGGCCGCGTCGACGGCGGGGACGGTGCGGTGCCTTCCGGGGAAGGCGCGCGGGGGGACACCGAGGCGCGTCGTGCCCCCCGGGGTGGTCGAGGGCGCCGGGCGTCACGATCACCGTTTCGCTCCGAGGCGCCGCGAGATCTCGTTCGCCGCCGCGATCACGAGGGGGCCGAACTCCACGGCCTTCTCCGGGGTGACCCGCTCCACCGGCCCGGAGACGCTGATCCCGCTCAAGCTCGCCCCCGACTGGTCGAAGACCGGCGCGGCCACGCAGCGGATGCCCTCCTCGTTCTCGACGTCGTCGATGGCGTAGCCCCGCTCCCTGATCGCGGCGAGCTCCTCGCGCAGCCCGCGGGCCGTGGTGATCGTGTACGGCGTCCTGGCCGGCATCCCGTTCGAGATGACCATCTCCACGGTCTCGTCCGGCGCATGGGCGAGCATCGCCTTGCCCAGGCTGGTGCTGTAGGCGGGCTGCTGGTTCCCGATGCGGGAGACCATCCGGACGGGATGCGGGCTGTCGACCTTGTCCACGTACACGATGCTCGGAAAGTCGGCGATCACCAGGTGGGCGGTCTCGCCGGTCTGCGTGGCGAGCCTCTGCAGCACGTCTTTCATGTTGCGATGCAGGTCCACGCCCGCGAGATAGACCTGGCCGAGCTGCGCGTTGCGCCATCCCAGCCGGTAGTACCCCGAGGAGAGCTGCTCCACGAAGCGTGCCTCGACAAGCGGCTGGAGCAGCCGCAGCAGCGTGCTCTTGTTCATCTCCAGCGCCGTGGAGAGCTCAACGAGGGAGAAGCCGCTCCCCGCGGTGTCGTGGCCGAGCTGCAGCAGGATGGACAGGGCCCGGCGTAACGACGCCGAGTTGTTACGGAGGCCCTGGGCCTGGCCCGGGTCCTTGCTCATCTCCTTGGTCATCGCGGGCATTCCCCTCGCCTCAGCGCACGGCCGCTCAGCACGCCGGTGCGGCGCCCGTGACGAAACACGAAATCACCGTTGACGATCACGTCGTCGATCATGGCGAGGATGGTACTGCCGCGGCGGTAGCCTCCGGGAACGTACTCCAGCCCGGCCGAGAGACCGGCGGGGAAGGTGCCGGCGCCCGTGCCGTCGGTGACACGTCCACTCCGGAGCACGATGTCGAGCACGGCACCGTGCCGGTGTCCGTTGGAACGAGCCAACGGCATACGCGCAACCACGATCCAACACCCTTTCTGCAACGATTTCAGCACCCTGAAGCCTCGGACACGGTGGTTTCCAGAGGAGTTAACAGTTCATTTCGATGCCATCCGCATCCTTGACATGACTATGCCCTACGCATAAGCATGATGC
Source organism: Streptosporangium sp. NPDC051023 (assembly GCF_040689595.1). Classification (NCBI taxonomy): domain Bacteria; kingdom Bacillati; phylum Actinomycetota; class Actinomycetes; order Streptosporangiales; family Streptosporangiaceae; genus Streptosporangium; species Streptosporangium sp. NPDC051023. The sequence continues at coordinate 133,581 of NZ_JBFBCE010000007.1, forward strand.
AATGCAAGTTAGAGATTTGCATTGCAAAACACAGGTCGGCGTGCTCTACACCCCCCGCTCGGTCTTCGGACGTCGCCGGAGCGCGGCTAGAGGAACGCTGAACTGACCTGAAAGAAGGTTTAGATGACGAAGCATCATGGCCGCGCATTCGCGCTGCGCGCAGCCGTGGTGGCCTGCACGACGGCCGTGCTCGCGGCGGGTTGTTCCCAGCCCCGAAGCAGCACCGCCGACGCCGGAGTCACCGTGGCGGAAACGACGGCACCCACGACGCTCGACCCCCAGGGCTCGGCCTTCTTCGCCGACCGGTTCGCCTGGCAGCTGGCGTACGAGTGCCTGCTCACCACCACCGCCGACGGCAAGGTGGAGCCCGCGATCGCCTCAGGCTATGAGCAGTCACAGGACGGCCTCACCTACACGTTCAAGCTCAAGCCCGATGTGAAGTTCCACAACGGCGAGACTCTGACCGCCGACGACATCGTCTACACCTTCACCCGCTTGAAGGAGAGCCCCGAGGGCATTGACAAGGCGCTGTTCCCGACGCTTCAGGAAACGGTGGCCGTGAACCCCACGACCGTGGAGTTCCACCTCAAGAGCCCGGACGCCGGCTTCGTCAACAACATGGCCAACCCGCTCGTGTGGGGCTGCGCCGTGATGAACAAGAAGGCCGCCACGTCCAGCAAGGCGGCCGTCAACATGGTCGGCACGGGTCCGTGGAAGCAGGAGTCCTACCGCGCCAACAGCGAGCTCAAGCTCACGCGGTTCGACGGCTACTGGGGCGCCAAGACCAAGTCCGAACGGCTCAACATCCTCTACGTTCCCAATGTGTCGACTCAGGTGAGCAACCTGCAGGCCGACAAGGTCGACCTGGTCTTCCCCGACGTGGCCGGCGCGAAGGCGCTGACGGAGTCCGGCAAGGTCACGGTCGACAAGGCCGCGACGGACTCCACGATCTTCCTCCAGGTCAACAACCTCACCAAGCCGTTCGACGACAAGCGGGTCCGCCAGGCCCTCGCCCTGGCGCTCGACCGCAACAGCCTCGCTCAGCAGGCCTACAGCGGCGCGGCCCGGTCCAGCGTCTACATCCCGCCGGGCACCTCGTGGGCCCCCAAGCCCGCGGACCTGCCCAACTCGACGCAGGACATCGAGAAGGCCAAGCAGCTTCTCCGCGAGGCCGGACACCCCGACGGTTTCTCCACGTCGCTGATGTACATCAGCGGCTACGACCCGGGGACCAACAACCTGGTCGCCGCCATGCAGGACCAGCTCGCCAAGGTCGGCATCAAGGTCGAACTGGAGCCGCTCGAGGGTGCCGCCTGGGGCGACAAGCTGGTGAACGCCAAGTACGCCCTGAGCTGGAACGCGCAGTCGTACTACTCCAACCCGTTCCAGTACGTGCAGCCGGCCGACGGCCGCCAGGGTCCCGTGCCCGACTCCCTGCAGAAGCTGCTCGACGCGGCGCTGAAGGCGGAGAACCAGGAGGCGTACCAGCAGGCCCTGATCGCCATCGAGAAGGAAGAGGCCGAGGAGGTCTACCCGACCCTCACCCTGCTCGCGACGGACATGTTCGTCGCCTACAAGAAGGGGCTGAGCGGAGTGACGGTGCCACCGAGCCAGAGCCGTACATTCCTGAGCCAGGTCGGCCATGGCTGATGCACCGCTTGTGGACCGCTCCCCGAGGGGGGCGGTCCACGCCGCGGCCGCGCCTGGCGCTCCCCTGCTGGTCGTCGACGGCCTGTCCGTGTACTACGGGACATCGGCAACAGCCAAGGCGGCCGTCGAGGACGCCTCGTTCACGATCTCGCGCGGTGACCGGGTAGGACTCGTCGGTGAGTCGGGATCGGGGAAGTCGACCCTCGCGTCCGCGATCCTGCGCATCCTTCCCGCCGCCGCGATCGTCCGGTCCGGGCGGATCGAACTCGACGGCGAGGATCTGCTGTCCCTCAAGCCCGCGGCGCTGCGGTCCATCCGCAGCACGCGCGTCGCCCGGGTCCCCCAGGACCCCCTGGGCAGCCTCAACCCCGTCTTCACGATCGGCCGCCAGCTCTCCGACGTCGTCACCGCGCACCGCAAACTCGGCCGGCGTGAGCGGACCCTCCTCGTCGAGGAGGCACTGCGCCAGGTGGGCATCGGCGACGCCTCCGTCAAGCGGCGCAGCTACCCGCACGAGCTCTCCGGCGGCATGCGCCAGCGTGTCATGATCGCGATGGCGCTGCTGAACCATCCCGACCTGCTCATCGCCGACGAGCCGACGACGGCACTCGACGTGACCGTGCAGGCCCAGGTGGTCGAACTCCTGCGCGAGCGTGTCGCCAACTCCGCGATGACGCTGCTCCTCATCTCCCACGACATCGGCGTGATCTCCGAGCTGTGCACCAAGGTCATGGTCATGTACGGCGGGCGCATCGTGGAACAGGGGGCGGCGGCCGACGTCCTCATCCGGCCCTCGCACCCCTACACCCGGTCACTCCTCGACGCCGCGCGGGGAAAGGTGACCACCTACGTTCCCGACCCCGCCGAGGTGGTGGCATGACAGACGACAGGGCCCGGGTGACCACACCGGCCGAAGAACCCGGCGTCGTCCTCGACGTCCGGGACGCCGTGCGGCACTACGCCCTTCGCCGCAGAAGCCTGAGGGAGCCCCGCCGTTCCGTGCACGCGGTCGACGGTGTCAGCATCCAGCTCCGGTCGGGACGCACCCTGGGGATCGTGGGCGAGTCGGGCTGCGGCAAGTCGACGCTCGGACGGCTGATCACCGGACTGGAGACACCGACGACCGGCAGCGTCAAGGTCGGCGCCGACGGGACTCCCGCCGCCGTCGCCTCCGGCAGCGGAACGGTCCAGGCGGTGTTCCAAGACCCGGCGAGCGCGCTCGATCCTCGGATGAGGGTGCGCGAAAGCATCGGTGAGGCGCTGGGCAGGGTCGGCAAGGACGAACGCGAGAGGCGTGTCGGCGAGGCGCTCGCCGCGGTCGGGCTCACTTCCGAATTCGGCTCCCGCTACCCCCACGAACTCTCGGGGGGCCAGCAGCAGCGCGTGTGCATCGCCCGCGCCATCGTCGACGAGCCCGACCTCATCCTGCTGGACGAGGCGGTGAGCTCACTCGACGCGTCACTGCAGGCGCAGATCCTCGACCTGCTCGAACGGCTGCAGCGGGAGACCGGCACCGCCTACGTCTTCATCTCGCACGACCTGCGCGCCGTACGGCAGGTCAGCCACTCGGTGGCCGTCATGTATCTGGGCCAGGTCGTGGAACAGGCACCGGCCGAGGCGTTCGACCGGGGCCTGCTCCACCCCTACGCCGTCGCCCTGCGTTCCACCGAACCCCAGATCCTCGACGACGAGGCCGACCCCATCGAGCGCATCGTGCTCAGGGGCGAACCGCCGAGCGCCGTCAACCCTCCGGCCGGATGTCGTTTCGCCCCCCGCTGTCCGATCGTCGACGACCACTGCCGACGTATCGCTCCCGATCTCGTCGAGGCGGCGTCCGACCACCTTGTGCGCTGTCACAAACCGGGCGAACTCTCGCTGTCCGGCGTTGCGCGCACCGGTGCGGGCATGCCCGCAGAAGCCTAGGAGAGGCTGTGCTCCTTTATCTTTCAAAGAAGCTGGCGGGAGCCTTCGGCGTCCTGCTCGTCCTCTCCGCGCTGATCTTCTTCGCCGGGCGCGGGCTCGTGCCCGGTAACCCGGCGGCCGTCATCGCAGGCCCCAAGGCGTCTCCCGAGACGATCGCAGCGATCGCGCACGATCTCGGCCTGGACAAACCGATCTACCAGCAGTACCTCGACTGGCTGACCGCGGCCTTCCGCGGCGACCTGGGCACCTCGCCGATCTCCAGTCAGGCCAACACCGACGTGATCGCCCAGCAGGCGCCGATCTCCCTCGAGCTCAGCCTGATGGGACTGCTCATCGCCGTGGTGATCGGCATCCCCATCGGGGTGATGGCGGCCACTCGCGCGGGCAGCGGCACGGACTGGGGAATCCGCGTCCCGTTGCTGATCGTGTTCGCCTTCCCGGGCTTCGTCTCGGGGTCGGCGGCGCTGTATCTGGCGACGCAGTACCTGACGAACCTGTACTCGGCGAGCTACATCCCCTTCTCCGACGACGCCATGGCCAACCTGCAGACGATGCTGCTGCCCGCCCTCGCGGTGGGCATCCCGACCGCTCCCCTGGTCACCCAGATGACGCGGTCCTCGATGATCGAGGTGCTGTCGCAGCCGTTCATCGCCACGGCACGCACCAACGGCATCGCCGAATGGCGGATCACCTACGTGTACGCGCTGCGGGCGGCACTGCCCCCGGTGCTCACGCTGATCGGCTTCATCTTCGGCATGCTCGTCGGCGGCCTGTTCATCGTGGAGGAGATCTTCAGCCTGCCGGGCCTGGGCCGCGGCGTGCTCAGTTCGATCTCGAGCCGGGACTTCTCCCAGGTCACCGCTCAGGCGCTCGTGCTCGCGGGGGCGTTCATCCTCGGTAACCTGCTCGTCGATCTGGCCGTGCCGTTCGTCGACCGACGCATCCTCCGCAAATAGAACCAGGAGCCAGCGTGTCCACCATTGCCGAACGACGGCCTCCTTCCCGCGGTGCCCGCCTGATCCGCCGCTGGCCCGTGCGCGGGATCGTCGCCAACATCGCGCTCTCCCTCATCCTCCTCTACGTCGTGCTCGCGGCCCTGGGGCCGTACATCACGCCCTTCGCCCCCAACCAGGTCGGCGCGGGCCCGAACCTGTCACCGCCGTCGAGCGAGCACTGGTTCGGCACGGACGCCCTCGGACGCGACCAGCTGTCGCGGGTCATCACGGCGGCGCGGCCCGCGCTGCTGTCGGCCGTGTACGCGGTGGGGGTCGCCCTGGTGGTCGGCACCGTGATCGGCATCGTCGCCGGATTCTTCGGCGGTCTGTGGGACAGCGGCCTGTCACGCTTCGTGGATCTGCTCTTCGCCATTCCCGAGTATCTCCTGGCCATCCTCGTCATCGCCGTGATGGGCAGTGGCCTGGTCAACGCCTCGCTCGCGATCGGGATCGTCTGCATCCCCCGGTTCGCGCGCATCGCGAGGGGATCCACTCTTTCGATCATGGAGCGCAGCTTCGTCGACGCCGCCCGGCTGTGCGGACGGGGGCGTGTCTGGATCATGCGACGCCACATTCTCCCGAACATCGCCTCGCCGCTCGTCATCATGACCGCGATCAACCTGTCGACCGCCGAGGCCGCGTACGCGGCCCTGAGCTTCCTCGGGTTCGGCATCCGGCCGCCCGAGGCCGACTACGGGAGCATGATCTCCTCCTCCCAGCAGTACCTGCTGACCGACCCGTGGGTGGTGGCCTTCCCCGCGATCGCATTCGTCGTGCTGGTGCTCGCGTTCAACCTGATCGGCGACGTGATGCGCGACCAGCTGGATCCCCGCAGCCGCACCTCCGCCGGCGCGTGAGCCGCCCCTCCACATCCCCGACCGAGCTACAGGAGACCACAGACATGTCCGACCACGCCATGACCCTGCACAAGCAGATCGCGCCGATCCTCGAACGACGCCGCGTGCCGGGAGTCGCCGTCGGCATCATGCACGGGACGGACACGACGTTCATGGGGGTCGGCGTCACCAACCTCGAGCACGCCCTGCCGGTCGACCGCGACACGATCTTCCAGGTCGGCTCGATCTCGAAGACGCTGCTCGGACTGATCATCGGGCGCCTCGTCGAGCGAGACCAGGTGACGCTGGACACGCCCGTGGCACCGTACTTCCCCACCGGCACCGGCATCGACGAGCGGATCACGCTGCGCCACGTCATCACGCACACCTCCGGCATCGACGCGCAGAACATGATCGCGGACGCTCCGCGCATCCTCCGCGACCATGCCGACGACTCCATCCAGGCGTCCCTGCAGCACTTCGTGCGCCGGCCCCTGCTGTTCGCCCCCGGCACCGACTACTCCTACAGCGGCCCGGGCATCATGGTCGCCGCGGCCGTGGTCGAAAAGGTGACCGGCAGGCGCTACGCGGATGTGCTCCAGGAGGAGGTGCTCGACCCCGCGGGCATGACGACCACCTTCACGACGGCCGACCAGGTCATGACACGGCGGGTCGCCGCCCCGCACGGCCACGACCGGCACGGACGCCCGGTGCTGCTGACCGATCAGGGCTGGCAGCGGCACTGGCAGCTCCCTGGCTGGGACGTGCCCGGCGGCGGCGTGCTCAGCACGGTCCACGACCTGATGAGGTACGCCTCCTACGTCCGGTCGGCCGCGGCTCCTGCGGGCCTGTTCTCCGTTCAGGCCTCCCGCGGCCCGAAGGGCCGTGACATCGGCCTGGCCTGGTGGCTCGAAGACGTCGCGGGCAGGCCCGCGGCGCTGCACGACGGGCTGACGATCGGCTATGCCAGCCGGCTCGTCCTCATCCCCTCCGAGGATCTGGCGTTCGTCATCCTCACGAACTCCCTCGAGGGAGGCGCCGCCGTCAAGGAGATAGAGCGCGTGATCGCTCGAAGCGTGTTCGGCGACGTGCCCCGCCGCACCACCGGCCCGGTCGACGACGCGCTGGGCGCCGCGCTGCTCGGCACCTACGACTGCGGCTTCTACGGCACCGTGACCCTCGCCCCCGGTGAACGGACCGGCGAGCTGAGAATGATCGCCAACCCGGCTCCGGCCGGCTCCGACCAGTTCACGATCGAGCTGCCCTCCGCCGACCGGCTCGTGGGCTGCGGGGAGGACTCGCTGATCGTCGTTGAGCCGAACGGTGAGGAGGGCTCCCGCGTGCCGTTCGTCAGGGAGTCCGACGGAACGGTTTCGGCCCTGCGGGTCGGAGAGCGGATCGCCCATCGGGTCGCCTGACCCCTGACGCGCCGCCTGGCACCCTCGCCTGCCCGGCCGGCACAACCGATCCCTGGCGGTCCAGCCGATCCCTGGCGACCCGGCTGTTCCGGCAGCCGCGACGCCCGGTCCTCACGTTCGGAGGATCGGGCTCGCCGGGCGCGGAGTCGCCCGGACGGGCGTGTCGTCCCCGAGTACGGCCGGGGGCCGTACAGACGGCCGACGGAACCTTCCTGGTCATATGCTCGGGATTAGTAGGTTCCATGAAGTTTTCCCCTCGGTCGTGGCGATCGGCGCAACAGGCGTCCCTTCAAGAGACGGCCGGCCAAAGGGAAGACGACCACGTCGCATACGTCCACTCGCGGGAAGAAGGGCAGCACCATGACAGATGCCCGGAAAGTGCGCGACAGGTACAACGCCGCGTTCAACCTTCACGACTTGGACGCGCTGTTGCGCACCGTCAGCCCGGCCGGGGTGACCGTCAGCCCGGAAGGCCTGTCCCAGGGGCACGAAGAACTCGCCTCATATCTGGAGGAGTTCTGGGAAGCCTTTCCGGACATCCACACGGTGGTCGTGGAGTCGTTCGACGTCGGTGACGTGGCAATTGACGAACTGGTGATGGTCGGCACCCACAAGGGACCGTACATGCTGCCCGACGGGCAGGTGATCGAGGCGACGGGCCGCCCCGTTGCGCTGCGTTGCTGCTATGTCTGCACGATCGAGAACGGGCTCATCGTGAGCCTGCGCCTCTACTTCGATCAGTCGGAGTTACGAGCCCAGCTCGGTTTCCCGTGTCAATGACCTCCCGTCCGGCCCTCGCGCGCTGCCGGCCGGTGAGCACGCCGATCACGGCCACCGCCGCCGTGACGGCAGGGGCGGTGCCCGAGATCACCTGCGACGCTATCCGGGCGGGATGTTGGCGTTGAGCCGGAACAGGTTCCCCGGGTCGTAGCGCCTTTTGATCTCGGTGAGCCGCTGAAGATTCTCCCCGAAGGCCGTGGGAACGAGCTCCGGCGCCTTCGCCGGCTCGTCTCCGTCGAAGTTCAAGTAGGCCCCCCCGGTCGAGAACTCCTCGGCCCGGCCGATGACGTGGCGCACCCAGGCGATGTGGGCCGCCGCGTCGTGGTGGTCGACCCAGTTGCCGTCCACGCTGAGCATGCTGTGCGCGCCGCGATCGCCGAACGCCGTTTCGTACGGACCCACACGACTCACCGCACCGCCGAGCAGCGGCACATGGATCATGCTCTGCGGCGTGGTCCGCGAGAGCCCGCAGCTCACGATCAGCTCCGCCGCCCGACCGGTCAGCTCCTTCATGAAAAGGGACTTCCAGTAGCTGGCCAGCGTGCCCTTGGCGAAGAAGAAGTCGAAGGCCGACTGGAACATCCGGAACGGCATCGGGCCGCTCAGATCGGCGAGCGGGGTGCCGAAGCTCCTGATCGGCTGGAGAACCCTCTCGCCCTCCTCGGGCGGTCCCGCGTAGACGGCGCCGGTGATGAGCACCTGCCGACCGTGGACCTGCGGCGGCAGATGGGGATCCCGCGGGGCCGTCCAGAACATGGCCCTGGTGGTGACCTCGTCGGGCACCGTGTCCGCCCAGTCACACCAGGCGCGGAAGACCTCACCGGGATCGTCGGCGTACATCGGCGCCGCGCACATGACGATCGGCCCGACGGGGTGGGCGGTGAACTCGAAGGAGGTCACCACGCCGAAGTTGCCGCCGCCACCGCGCAGTCCCCAGAACAGATCCTCGTTCTCCGACTCGCTCGCCCGGAGAAGTCGCCCGTCGGCGGTGACGATCTCGACCGCCCGAAGGTTGTCGCAGGACAGCCCGTACTTGCGGTGCAGCCATCCAATCCCGCCGCCCAGCGTGAGCCCCGCGACACCGGTCGTGGACACTATGCCGCCCGGAACCGCAAGGCCGAAGAGCTGGGTCTCACGGTCGACATCCCCCCAGGTCGCGCCGCCCTGGACACGGACCACCCGGGAGTCGGGATCGATCCAGACACCCCGCATCCTGGACAGGTCGATCAGCAGGCCGCGGTCACGAACGCTGTGGCCCGCGACACTGTGTCCGCCACCGCGCACCGCCGTCAGCAGGCCGTACTCGCGGGCCAGGCCGACGGCGTCTATGACGTCCGCGGCGCCCGCACATCTCATGATGAGGGCGGGCCGGCGGTCAATCAGCCCGTTCTGGACCATCCGCGCCTCGTCGTAACCGTCGTCCTCCTGTGTGACCAGAGGACCGTGGAAGGTCATCCGGAGTTCTTCGAGCTTCTTGTCGTCCAGCGTGGTGGTCTCGCCCGAGAGCGTCTCGACCTCGATCGGCATCGGCTCCTCCCTCCTGGTCGGCAAGCGACCCCGACACGGAGACGCCCGCCCCTGGGGCGAGGAACAACCCCTCGCCGAGAGGTGGGCGCACAGCGCGCTTGGAAGCCGCAGGCACGGCGTGCCGCCGCACCGCCGCCCGCGAACCCGTATTCGTGGAAGGGCCCGTGGCGGCGTTTCGAAATGTGCCTCCTCCCGTCAGGCTACGCCTGCCAGGTGAGAGGCCTGCGAGAGGACCGCTGCTTCACCCCGCCCGGCGTGAGCGTCGACATTCCGGAAACAGACCCCCTCTCGGCCTGGCTCACCGCACCTCCGGCGGCTCCCAGAACTCCCCGGAACCATTCCCGCTCAGCCACGGACGAGCTGAAACCGTACGCCGGAATTTACAAGTGACAGCAAAATCTCCATTGCGGGGAAGCACGATCCTCCCCGGTGACCTGCACGTGGGAGCCACGACTCGATTTCCGGAATTCCCGCAAGAAAGGTGCAAGCTATATTAGATCCGGCAAACCCCCCAGCCCAAGGAGATAGTCGTGTATCGGATGAAACGGTTACACTTCCACCAAGCCCGCCTACCCGATTCTCTGACCGTTGTCAAGTCTCATGTCGCCACCATTCTCCACAGGCGATTCCCAGCCATTATGCGGGGGACGCTGGGCCTGGTGTTCCTGTGGTTCGGAGCGCTGAAGGTGGCGAACGTCAGCCCGGTCAGCGACCTGGTCGCGGAAACCCTCGCCTTCGTGCCACTGCCCGCCTCGTTCGTGGTGCCCGCCCTCGGCGTGTTCGAGATCGCCGCCGCCCTGGCACTGATCACCGGCCGGTGGGTGCGCCCGTTCCTGCCCGCGCTCCTGCTCCACCTGATCGGAACGTTCCTGGTCCTGGCGCTCCATCCCAGCGTCGCCTTCAAGGACGGAAACCCCCTCCTGCTCACCATGGAGGGCGAGTTCGTCGTCAAGAATCTCGTGCTGATCGCCGGGACACTGATGGTCGCCGCCACCCTGCCTCCGCGGAGGAAAGCGACTCACCCGGTGGACGCCCCACCGGTTCCCATCGCCCCGCGCTGAGGGGCCTGAGAGTCCGCCGTCTCGGACAACCCGCTTCCACAGGGCGGGCCTGAGCTCGACCCGGCGGCCGGGACCGTCCCCGGCGCCGGCAATCCGGGCCGTCTCACACGCTCTCCCCGGCGATCACATGAACGGCCTGCAGCTTCGGCATCACGATCGTCACGTCGGGATCTCGGCGGCACGCGCCGCAACCTCTCCCTCGGCGAAGACCGCGACAGCGTCCAGCACACGGGCGAGCCGGTCCTCCTGAACCCTCGACATAGATCATCGTTCCTTCGCACTCTTGGCGCTGCGGAGTAAGTTTTATCGAACGTTCGATAGGCGATCGGATTAGCCGGGCATATCAAGGGTTCGGCCTCCTCTCACCTGGGAAGCGAGTACTCTCCGCCTATAGAACGATCGATTGAAAAGTTACGATTGGGGGGTCCAGGTGGCCAACCGCCACGATGCGAAGAACACCGAGGAATTCATCTACCGGGCGGCCGTCGAGCTGATGGCGGCACGTGGATACCACGGCACCACGCTGCGCGACGTGGCACGGGCGGTCGGCCTTCAGATGTCCTCGATCTACTACTACTTCCCGAGCAAACAGGAACTGCTCCTGGCGATCATGCGCCGGACGATGCGCGACCTTCGAGCCTTCGTCGAGCCGCCGATCAGCGCCGAGGGCTCCTTTCGCGCGCGGCTCACGGCGGGCATCCGGGCGCACGTCCTGTTCCACGCCGACCGCCGTCTCGAGACCCTCGTCACGGACTCGGAGATCCGCGCGCTCGAAGGCGAGAACCGCGACGAGATCATCGCACTGCGCGACGCCTACAGCGGCCTCTTCTTGGAGGTGCTCGAGGCGGGGCGGCGAGCGGGGGACTTCACCTTCAGTGACGCCCACGTCGCCACGAACGCGCTGATGACGATGTGCGCAGGCGTGGCCGTCTGGTACCAGCCGGAGGGACGACTGAGCCTGCCGCAGATCGCCGAGGAGTTTACCCGGCTGTACATCCGCGGCGTCGCGGCCTCCCCCGCACAGCCGGAGTGACATCCCCTCCCCCGTTGTCCATCGATCGTTCCACGCCGTCGCGAGCGGAGTCGTGAGTGTCCGGGCGTCCAGGCGTCCAGGGCCGGACGCTCACGTCCCCGCCTGGGGCGGGCCTCCTGCGAAGGTGGGCCTCTCTGAGAAGGCGCACGGACCGGGTGGGACCGTCCACCTTCTCCGAGGGCCCGGAGCGGGTGGTCTCAGGCGAGGTTGAGCGAATGCCGGGGACTGTCCGGTGTCGTCACGGCGGTCGCGGGGACCAGGAAGAGGGAAACACTGCGGAGTTTCTCGCAGGTCTCCTCGAGTTCGCGCTCTGGGGTCGACTGCTCGACCACGCCCGCGCCCGCGCGCAGCCAGGTGCGGCCGTCTCGGCGGAAGACGGTGCGCAGGACGAGGGCCGCGTCGATGGTGCCGTCGGCGTCGGCGGTCAGGACGGCGCCGCTGTACAGGCCCCGCGCCTCGTTCTCCGTGCGGCGGATCAGGTCGCAGGCGGGAGCCTTGGGGATGCCGGAGGCGGTCACCGCGGGGAACAGGGCGGCCAACCCGTGCCAGCCCGTACGGCCGGGCTCCAGACGTCCGGAAACCTGGGAGGCCAGGTGCTGGACGCTGCCGCGTTCCTTGATTGACATGAAGTCGTCGACCTGGACGCTGTCGGGCGCGCAGACGTGCGCCAGTTCCTCGGCGGCCAGCCGTACGGAGATGGCGTGCTCGTAGACCTCCTTGGCGTCGCGGTAGAGCTCCTGGCGGCGGGCGTGGTCCAGGTCGTAGCGGCCGTCCAGGGCACGGGTGCCGGCCAGCGGCTGGGTCAGCACGAGCCCGTCGGCGTCGACTCTGGCGACGATCTCGGGGCTGAATCCGGCGGCCTCCCAGCCGCCCAGGCGTAGCAGGAAGGAGCGGGCAGGCTGGTTGCCGCGGCGACCGGCGAGGTAGGTGGCGGGCAGGTCGATCTCGTCGGGCACCGGCACGACCCGCGACAGGATGACCTTGTCGAGCCTGCGCCATCCGATCTCGGCCACAGCGGTGGCGACGGCCCGCTGGTAGGCCAGGGCACCGTGGACGCTCACGTCCAGCGCCACCCGGTCGTGGCGGACCTGCTCGGCCCCCTGGGCGAGCAGGCGTTCCATCAGGTCCAGGTCGGCCGGGTCCAGGGCGCGCAGGAGAGCCTTGCCGGGGCGCAGCCTGATCTCGCGGGCCGGAATGAACAACTGGGCCAGGGGCTGATCCCCGGCGGGGCCGGTGGCCAGGTCGTGCAGGTGGTAGGCGAGCTCGAAGGCCGCCCAACCGTACGCGCGCCAGCCACGTACCGGAATCCGCCTCAGAGCCTCGGCCAGCGACTCCAGTGGGGGTCCGGCGGTCGTCGAGGCGGGGACCGTTCGTTGACCACTGGTGGTGGTGCCCGCCACTCCGACGCTGAGCGTGAAGTGATCGCCGTCGGCCCAGGCCACCTCTCCGCGGCCCTCGTACACCAGATGAGCGCCAGGGGAGTTTCGGGCCAGACGGGTGGCGGTGGCGATGGGGTCGGCGGCGAAGGCGAGCTCTCGCTCCTGGTAGACGAGCTCGGGCATCTTCTTCCTCTCGTAGTCATCAACCTTGCAGATTAGGTTAGGCAATCCTAATATAAATTAGGTTTACCTAAACTATAAGAAGGGGTCGCAATGCAGGGCACGACCTGGAAGGCCGAAACGTACGTCACGGAGAATTCCGGTCAGTACCAATCGGCGATGGAGGCGCTCGCGCTGGCGGCCGCCCATCTGCACGCCGGTGGACGGTTCGCCGACGTGGGATGCGGCGCCGGTGAGATCGCCGCCGCGATGGCCGAGCGCGAGTTCGAGGTCACTGCGAACGACGCGTCGCCGTCCATGGTCACGGCCACCAAGGCGCGCTGCGCCGGGTTGAAGGTGAGCGCCGAGGTCCAGGACGCGCACCGGCTCGACCTGCCACGGGAACACTTCGACGTGGTGCACTCCTCGTGGATGCTGCACTGGCTGACCGATCCCGAGCACGCCGTCCGGACCATGGCCCGCGCGCTGCGGCCGGGCGGCCAGCTCATCCTGCAGTGGAGCTTCGGTCAGCCCGCCGACGACGGCTTCCCGATGCGGGAGATCCTGGAAGGCGTGATCGCGCGCCCGGCCTGGCGTGAGCGGCTGGCGGCGACGCCGCTGGCCATGTTCCACCACCCCGCCGAGGTCGTGTGCGCGCTGCTGCGCGCCGAGGGGCTGGATGTCGAGCTGGTCCAGCCGGACGTGGACGTGCCGGGCCCCAAGGACCCTCAGTCGCTGCGCAGGGTGACCCGGACGACCGCGTTCTCGGCGCAGGCCGACGTGCTGGGTGAGGACGCGGACGCGTTCATCGACGAGGCGCTGCTGGCGCTGTTCGAGGCCGGGCAGCTGAACGTGCACAACACCCGGGTGATCGCCCGCCGCCCGGGCGGCACGCCCGTGCCCGCCGCGCGCACGCGCGCCTTCCCTCTGTCGGTCGGGCTGCTGCGGGTCGATCGGGTGGAGGATCTGACGCCGCTGATGCGGCGCTTCGTCTTCACCGTGGAGAACCAGGACGGACTGCCGGTCGAGGAGCCGGGCGAGATCATCACCCTGATCTGGCCCGCACCGGACGCCTCGGAGGTGATCCTCCCCGAGATCGGCCGGTGGCGCTTCCCCGCGCACGCCGGTCGGCAGGTGACCCGCAACTACACCGTACGCGCCTATGACCCGGACCGGCGCCTGGTCACGATCGACTTCTTCCTGCACAGCGACCACGGTCCGGCCTCCCGCTGGGCCTCCGGCGCCGTTCCCGGTGACCAGGTCGGGTACGGCGGCACGCGGGTGCACTGGGTGAGCGACCCCTCCGCCGAATGGACGTTGCTGGCCGGTGACGAGACCGCGCTGCCCGCCCTCGACGCGATCACCGAGACCAGGCCCGCCGGGCATCCGGTGTTCGCCGTGGTCGAGGTCCGGGACGCGGCCGAGCGGCCCGCCCTGGCCGCTCCCGGAGCCCTGATCACCTGGCTGTACCGAGGCGATCGCCCTCCCGGTTCCTCCGGCGCGATCGAGGCCGCGGTCCGCTCGCTGGACCTGCCCGCGGGCCGTGGGCAGATCTGGGCGGCGGGAGAGTCCCTGAGCATCCAGTCGTTGCGCCGTCACCTGCTGGAGGAACGCGGTCTTGGGCGTGACCAGGTCAGCGCTCTGGGCTACTGGAACCATCCACGTTCGGCCGCCGGACGGGACTGACCGGGGTGCGCCCGCCCGCCCGCCTCCCTGCAGGCGGGCGGGCGCGCCGGACATCCCGGCGGGCATCGCAGCGGACATCGCGGCGGACATCCCGGCGGACATCGCGGCGGGCATCTCAGGGGACACGACGCCCCCAGCGGAGCAGGGTCGCCAGATAGAGGCCGCCGATCGCGGCGGTGACCACCCCGACGGGGAGACGGCCGCCGGGAAACAGCCACTGGGCGAGGGTGTCGGCGGCCAGGAGCAGCGTCGCCCCGCACAACGCCGGTGACCACAGCGCGGTGGGTCCTCCCCCGCTCATCCTGGCCGCGAGTTGTGGCGCGGCCAGCGCGACGAAAGGAATGGGCCCGGCTGCGGCGACCGCTCCCGCGGTCAGCCCGACACCGGCGAGCATCGCCAGCAGGCGCGTCAGGTCGGGCCGGACCCCCAGCGCGCGGGCGCTGTCCTCCCCCAGTTCCAGTGCCCGCAGCCGGGACAGCAGCGGGACCAGCGCGGGAAGCAGGACAACGGTCAGCGCGGCGACCGGCAGGACCTGCTCCCAGGTCCTGCCGTTCAGCGAGCCGGTCAGCCACTCGGCGGCGGCGCGCAGGTCGGTCTGCTCGGCCCTGGACAGCAGGTAGGAGGTGACCGCGGTCAGCATCGCGGCCAGGCCGATGCCGACGATCACCATGCGCTGCCCGTGCAGCCCGGACCGGTAGGCCAGCAGGAACACCGCGGCACCGGTGACCAGGCCGCCTCCCACGGCGCCGCCCGCAACCGCCGCGGCCCCCGCGTCGAACACCAGGATCTGCAGGACGGCTCCCGTTGAGGCTCCCGCGGTGAAGCCGATCACATCAGGGCTGGCCAGCGGGTTGCGGCCGATGCTCTGGAACACCATCCCGGCCGCGCCGAGGGCCAGCCCCGCCAGCACGGCCACCAGCACCCGCGGCAGCCGTACCGACCAGACCAGGTGGCCGGTCGCCTGGTCACCGGCGCCGATGAGGGCGGCCCAGACCTCGGCAGGGCTCAACGCCATGCCGCCGACCAGGACGCCGATCACGGCCAGCACCGCCACCGTGGCCGTCAGGAGCACGCTCGTCGCCAGCGCCCGCGGCCGGGCCCGCGCAGACACGCCGCCCGGTAGTCTCACCGCCCGGCCGGGCAGACGCAGTTCGGGAGCCGACGAGGTCATGCGGCCACCGCCCGGGGTCTGCGGGCCACCGCGATCAGGACGGGCGCGCCGAGGAAGGCGCACACGACCGCGACCTGGATCTCGGCGGGCCGATCCACCAGCCGGCCCACGACGTCGGCTGCCAGCAGCAACGTCGGGGCCAGCAGCGCCGACGCGGGCAGCACCCACCGCTGGTCGGGGCCGAACAGGGCGCGCGCCAGATGCGGTACGGCCAGCCCGACGAAGGCGATCGGCCCCGCGGCCGCGGTCGCGGCACCGCACAGGACGGTCACCGCGACGACGGTGGCGAGCCTGGCCCTGGCCGGGCTGACGCCGAGCGCGGTCCCCGTCCCCTCGCCGAGCGCGATCACGTTGAGGGCGCGGCCGAGCGGGAGCGCCAGCGCGAGCCCGGCCAGGATCGGCCATGCGACGGCCGAAACCACGCCGGACTCCCGCCCCGCCAGCGCGCCGACGGCCCAGAAGCGGAATCGGTCCAGCGTGATCGGATCCAGCAGGATCGCCCCCTGCACCAGGGCCAGCAGGGCGGCCGAGACCGCCGCCCCGGCCAGCACCATCCGGATCGGGGTGGGGCCGCCGCGGGCGGCGCCCCCGATCACGTACACCGCGACGGCGGCCAGGGCGGCTCCGGCGAAGGCGAACCAGAGCTGGCCGCCCGCGGTATCCACCCCGAGGGTGAGGAAGGCGATCACCATCGCCAGCGCGGCCCCGGCGTTGACGCCGAGCAGGCCGGGGTCGGCGAGCGGGTTGCGGGTGAGGGCCTGCATCAGCGCCCCGGCCGTCCCGAGGGCCGCCCCGGCCAGGACGCCGAGCAGCGTGCGCGGCAGCCGCAGATCGTGCACGACGGCCGCGGCGTCCGAGCCGTCGGGATGCAGCAGCAGCGCCCACACCTCGCCGAAGGGGATGAAGCGGGCGCCTACGCTGATGCTCAGCGAGGCGGCCAGCAGCAGCGCCCCTGCGGCGCACAGCAGAATCAGCGGGCGGGCACGGCCGTTCACGCCGGTGGCCACGGCAGGGCACGGATGCGCTGGGCGCTGAGGAAGCGCACCACGTGCGCGACCACCTCGGCCTCCTTCTCGATCAGATAGAAGTGGCCGCCGGGGAAGACCGACAGGCCGGTGAAGCGGCGGGTGATCTCGCGCCAGCGGTCCGCGTCGCCTTCGAAGACCTCCCGGTCGCCGTCGCCGAAGAGCACGGTCACCGGGGTGTCCAGCACCGGCTTGAGGTTGGGCAGGTAGGTCCCGACCAGCGTGAAGTCGGTCCGGAAGGCGGGAAGGACCAGGTCGCGGAAGTCGGGGTCGGCCAGCATCTCCGGTGGGGTGCCGCCCAGTTCGTGCAGATGCTCGATGATCTGCTCGTCGTTGAATCCGGCCACGCCGGACGGCAGGTCGCGCTGACGGCGCGGGCTCTGGCGGCCCGACAGGGCCAGTCCCAGGGGACCCCTGCCCCGCTTCTCCAGCCGCCGGGTCACCTCGAAGGCGACGGAGGCGCCCATGCTGTGGCCGAACAGGACGGTCGGTACGTCCATGTGCGGGGCCAGGACCTGAGCCACGGCGTCGGCCAGGGCGGCCATGTCCTCGATCGGCGCCTCCTCGAACCGGCGCTCCCTGCCGGGGTAGGCCAGGCCGAGGACCTCCAGGTCGGCGGGCACACGCGTGCTCCAGCCCCGGAAGAAGTTGGCCGAGGCCCCGGCGGGGCCGAAGCAGACGATCCGCCCCGTCGGATTCGGATGGGCCTGCCAGCTGCGGATCCACGTCGCGTCCAGGTCAGCCACGGCTCGCCTCCGCTTCCCCCGCGCCCAGGGCGCCATCGAGCTCGCTGTCGAGCTCGTCGTCGGTCATGGCCTCGATCTCCAGGTAGAGCTCGGCGACCTGGGCGGTGCGGTCGTCGCCGATTCGAGCGGCCAGCCTCGCCACCGTCGGATGCCGCAGGATGTCGTGGACCGAGACCGCGTCGGTGTCCAGCGCGTCCCGTAGCCTGCCGACGATCACGGTGGCCAGCACCGAGTCGCCGCCGAGCAGGAAGTAGTCGTCGTCCGCGTCCACCTTCTCCCGTTCGAACGCCCTGGCCCAGACGAGAGCGATCACCTGCTCAAGCGCGGTGACCGGCTCGGCCCGTCCCGGCGTCTGCGCCCGGGCGGTGACCAGCGCGGTCAGCGCGCGGCGGTCGACCTTGCCGTTGCCGGTCAGCGGCAGGGCGTCGACGACCGCCACCCGGTCCGGGATCATGTGCGCGGGCAGCCGCTCGGCCGCGTGCGCCGTGATCTCCTCCTCGGTGAGGCCCTCGGCCGCGACCACGACGGCGTGCAGCCGCGGCGCGCCGGTCCTGACGACCAGGGCGGTTGCCTGACGCACGGCGGGGTGGGAGGTCAGGGCGGCCTCGACCTCGCCGAGCTCGATCCGGAAACCGCGGATCTTCACCTGGTGGTCGGCACGGCCGAGGAACTCGATCGTGCCGTCCCGCCAGTACCTGGCCCGGTCACCGGTGCGGTACCAGCGCACGCCGTCCAGCAGGACGAACCGGTCGGCGGTGCGCTCGGGGTCGCCGCGGTAACCGTCCGCGACGCCCGCGCCGCCGATCCACAGCTCGCCGGGCACCCAGTCGGGGCAGTCGCGGCCCTGGGCGTCGACCACCCGGCAGCGCGCGTTCCGCAGCGGCGTGCCGTACGGAACACTGGTCCAGTCGGCGGGGGTACGGCCCGCGACGACCTCCTGGAAGGTGGAGTGGATCGCCGTCTCGGTGGTGCCGCCAAGACCGGCGAAGCGGCAGCCGGGGACCTGGGCGGCCAGCCTGGCCGGCAGGTCGACGCCGACCCAGTCACCGCCGAGCAGGACCGCGCGCAGGCTCGGGCCGAGCGGGTCGCGTTCTGCGGCCGTCAGCAGCATGTCGAGCAGGCTCGGCACGCAGTTGAGCACGCTCACCTGGTGCGTGCGTACCTCCCGCACCCAGGACTCGGCGTCACGGCGTGCCTCCTCCTCGATGGTGACCACGGCGCCTCCGGTCGACAGCGGCGCGAAGATGTCGAAGACCGACAGGTCGAAGTCGAGCGCCGACAGCGCCAGCGTCCGGTCGGCCGGGCCGAGGGCGAACCTGTCGGCGAGGTCGGCGACGGTGTTGGCGGCGGCGAGGTGGGAGACCTCAACGCCCTTCGGCTCGCCGGTCGACCCCGAGGTGAACAGCACGTAGGCGACCGCCTCCGGCGCGGTCGCGGCCGGTTCGGCCAGCGGCTCCGGCCAGCTCACCGCGTCCCGGTAGGGCAGGCCCTGACCGAGCACCACACCGGCCCCTGCCAGGGTGGTGATCCGTTCGGCCCTGGCCCGCGGCTGTTCGACGCCGATCGGCACGTAGTGGCCTCCCGCGGCGAGCACGCCGAGGACGGCCACCACCTGTTCTGGGCCCTTGGGCAGGCGAATCGCGACCGGGTCTCCGTCGCGCACGCCGTGCGCGCGCAGCGCCCCCGCGACCCGCAGAGCCTGTCCCGCCAGTTCGCCGTAGGTGACCAGGCCTCCGGGGCCGAGCAGGGCGGGCGCCTGCGGGGTACGGGCGGCCTGCTCGAAAAAGAGCCGGTGCAACGGGAGGGTGGGCAGGGGGCCGTCGGTTTCGTTGGCCTCGGCCCGGACCTTCAGCGTGGCGGCGGGCAGCAGCGGCCCGACGGGCTCGTCCCAGGCCTCGGGGTCGCCGGCCCTGGCCAGCAGTGCGCGGAAGGCGGCGAACATGTCCTCGGGCAGGCCGTCGGGGAACGCCCCCGCGCGTACGTCCCAGTTGGCGAGCAGCCCGCCGTGGAATTCGGTGATCTGCGCGTCGAGCAGCACCTGCGGCCCCTGGGAGACGATCCACACCGGCTCGCCCAGGCAGGACTCGACCTCGGGGCCGAACAGCTCGCCCAGATCCAGGGCGCTGGTGAACACCACGGGGGCCAGCACCGGCGCGCCCTGCTCACGGGCCAGGTCGCGCAGGACGTCCAGGCCCGCGTAGGAGGAGTGCGCCGCGGCCTCGTGCATGCGTTCCTGGATCTGGGCGGCGCGCTGCGCGAAGGTACGCCGCTCGGTCAGGTCCACCTCCAGCATGATCGAGCTGGTGAAGTCGCCGACCAGATTGTCCACATCCGGGTGCAGCGGGCGACGGTCGAACAGCGGCACGTTGAGCAGGAACCGGGGCTCGCCGCTCCAGGCCCCGACGACCTCGGCGAACACGGTCGCCACGGCGACGGCGGGGGTGAGACCGCGGGCGCGCGCAGAGGTGGTGAGCCGGTCGCGTTCGGCCGGGGAGAGCCAGTGGTACAGGCGGGTGACCCGGTCGGGCTCCTCGGGGTCGGTGCGCAGGGGCAGTGCGGGAGCGCCGGGCAGGCTCGGCACCCGCTCGCGCCACCAGGCGACGTCGCGCTCGGCCGGACGCTGACCGGCGCGGACCGCCTGGTAGCCGGCGAAGGTGCAGCCGATCTCGGGAAGCCGTGCGGCCGGGTCCCGGTACAGGGCGACCAGGTCGGACAGCAGCACCCGGTAGCTGCGGGCGTCGGCGGCCAGCATGTCGACATCCACGTGCACCCGGGTGCCACCGCCGGGCAGCAGGGTGACCCTGATGTCGAACATGCGGCCCGCGGCCACGTCGAGGAGCTGGTGGGAGAGCCGGTCGCGCAGCTCGGCCAGGCGATGCTCGGCCTCCTGTGGCGTGGCCGCGCGCAGGTCCAGAACCTCGAGCTCCTCGCCTCCGGTCCACGCCTCGACCACCTGCCGTCCGTCGTCGGTGACGCGGGCGCGCAGCATCGGATGCCGGGCGGCCAGCGCGGCGACCGCGGCGCCGAGCCTGGCCGGGTCGACGCCGTGGCCGTCGAACTCGGTGTAGAGGTGGGCGGCGACCGAGCCGAGCTCGGCCGATCCGCCCCGGCCGACCCAGTAGGCGTGCTGCATCGAGGCCAGCGGGAACGGGCCGCTCACGTCCACGAGTGCCGGAGCCGGTTCGGCTTCGAGTACGGGCTCGGGCGAGGGGGCGATCAGGCGCGCCCATTCGGCCAGGGTGGGGGTGCGAGCCAGGTCGCCGAAACCGACGGCGGCGCCGGCCCGGCGGCAACGGTCGGCGATCCGCATGAACCGGATCGAGTCCAGGCCCAGGGCGATCAGATCGTCGTGGTCGCCCGGCGGGGTGGTCCCCGGACCGAGCTGCTCGGTGGCCATCTGCCGGAGGTCGTCGATCGTCAGCATGAAGTGAGGCTGTCCTTTGCTTCCTTGACGGTGCGGACTTGACGGTGCGGGCGGGTAGGGGACGGCTGCGTTCTAGGAGGAGGCCAGAGCGGCGAGCGCCGCCGGGGTCTTGCATGTGAACAGATCACGGACGCCGAGTTCCGCGCCCCGCTCACGGGCGGCCCGCACGAGCCGGACGGCGGCCAGGCTGTCACCGCCCAACTCGAAGAAGTCGTCCTCGGCGCCGACCGACTCCAGGCCGAGAACCTCGGCGAAGGCGTCACACAGCGCCTCCTCCGCCGGAGTCCGCGGTGCTCGCCCTGACCTGGCCTCGGGCGCGGGGGCGGGCAGCGCCGCCCTGTCCAGCTTTCCGTTGGGCAGCAGCGGCAGCGCCGACAGCGACATGACGGCGGAGGGGACCATGTGGTCGGGCAGTTCGGCGGCGACCGCGCGCCGGACCGCCGCGGGGTCCAGGGTGCCTCCGGCGTCGACCACGTAGCCGACGAGCCGCCGCAGGCCGGGGCGTTCCTCCCGGACGGTCACCACCACCGGGCGCTCACCGGTCGCCCGCCGCAGCGCCGCCTCGACCTCGGCTGGTTCGACCCGGAAGCCGCGGATTTTGACCTGGTCGTCGGCGCGGCCGAGAAACTCCAGCTCGCCGTCGTCCCGCCAGCGCATCAGGTCGCCCGTCCGGTAGAGGCGCTCGCCTCCCGGCCCGGTGACGAAACGTTCCGCCGTCAGGTCGGGGCGGCCCAGGTAGCCCTCGGCCAGCCCGTCACCGCCGACGTGCAGTTCCCCGGGAACACCGGGCGGCACCGGCCGGCCCGCGCCGTCCAGGAGCGCCACCGTCGCGCCGTACACCGGGCGGCCGACCGCCGGTCCGCGCCCCGGCAGCACCCGGGCGATCAGCGAGTCAACGGTCGCCTCGGTCGGGCCGTACAGGTTGAAGGCCGCCGTGCCAGGCAGCTCGGCCAGCCGCTGCCACAGTGCGGGCGAGACCGCCTCCCCGCCGAAGCCGAGGACCGCGGGCAGCCGTCCGTCGTGCTCGGCCTCCAGCCAGCGCAGCGTCTCCTCCAGCAGGGAGGGGGTGAGCTCGATGAAGTCCAGCCCTCGCTCGTCGATGGCGGCGGCGAGGGTGCGCGGGTCGGCGTAGGTGTCATAGGACAGGACGTGCAGCTCGTGCCCGTCGAGCAGCCACAGCTGCGGCTGCCAGGAGGCGTCGAAGGAGAAGGACCAGGCGTGCCCGACCCGCAGCCGGTCCCGCCCCGTGCGCTCACGCGCGGTCGTGAACAGGTCCTCGCGGTGGCTGTGGAACAGGTTGACCAGGCCCCGGTGCGGGACGACGACGCCCTTGGGCCGTCCGGTCGAACCCGAGGTGTAGATCACGTACGCCGGGTGAGCGGGGTCGATCGGGACGGCGAGGTTGTGTCCCGGCAGGCCGGACAGGTGGGCCGCCGTCTCCGGGGCGTCCAGGTCGATCAGGCGCGTCCCGTCCGGCGGTGCCGGCACGTCGGCTCCCCCCGCGGTCAGCAGGATCGCCGGACGCGCGTCGGCCAGGACGTAGGCCAGGTGGTCGGCCGGGTAGCCGGTGTCCAGCGGGACGTAGGCGGCGCCGGACTTGAGCACCGCCAGGATCGCCACCATCGTGTCCGGCGAGCGTGGAAGCGCCAGCGCGACCAGTCCGCCCGGGACCGCCCCCTCCGCGGCCAGCAGCCTGGCCAGCCGGTTGGCCCGTTCGTTGAGATGCTCGAAGGACAGGCTGCCGCCCTCGACGGCCAGCGCCGGGTGATCGGCGGAGGCCGCCGCCTGCTGTTCGAACAGGTCGGTCACGGTGACCTCGGGCACCGGGCCGGGGGGCGGCCTGCGCGCCCACTCGCCCATGACGAGCGGGCGTTCCTCGGCGAGCAGCAGGTCCAGGTCGGCGACCGGCACTTCTGGGTCGGCCACGGCCTGCGCCAGGATCTGCTCCAGCCTGCGCATCAGCTTGACCACGGTGGCCTCGTCGAACAGCGCGCCGCGATAGGTCGCCTCGATGGACAGGCGGGTGCCGAGCAGGAACGCCTCGAAGGACAGGTCGAGCTGGGCGGTGCCGTTGTGGAAGGTCTCCCAGGTCACCTCGAGGCCGGGCAGCTCGGGCCCGGTCATGCCCTGGGTGAGGAAGACGATCGTGACGTCGAACAGCGGCCCGCGATCAAGTCTCCGCTCCACGCCGAGCTCGTCCAGCAGCAGGTCGAAGGGGACGTCCTGGTTGGCGTACGCCTCGGCGCACACCTCCCGAACTCGTTCAAGCAGCTCGCGGAAGGAGGGACGGCCGCTCAGGTCGACGCGTAGCGCGAGCGTGTTACCCAGGTTGCCGATCAACCGGGTCAGCTCGGCGTGGTCACGGTTGAGGGTGGGCGTGCCGATCGCGACCTCTTCTGACTGGGCGTAGCGGCCCAGCAGCGCGGCCAGCCCCGCCACAAGCGCCATGAACGGGGTCGCGCCCGCACTCGCGGCCAGCGCGGTGAGCCCGCCGGTGAGGTCGGCGGGCAGGTGGTGGGTGTGGCGGCCGCCCTCGCCGCTGACCGTGGCGGTGCGTTCGAAGTCGGTTGGCAGGTCGATCCTGGCCGGAGGCGGGGTGAGCCTGGAGCGCCAGGCCTCGATCTGGCTTCGGTCGGGGTCGCGCTGCCATCGGTCGCGGTGCCAGGCCGCGAAGTCGGCGTACTGCACCGGCAGCTCGGGGCGCGTCTCCGGCAGACCCGCCGCGAGGTCGCGGTAGGCGGCGCTCAGCTCCGCCGACAGCACCCCGAACGTCATCCCGTCCCAGGCGATGTGCTGCACCACCATGACCAGCGCGTGCCGCTCGTCGGCCAGCCGTACCAGCACCAGGCGCAGCGGGCTGCCGTTGGCCAGGTCGAACGGGTCGCGCCCCGCCTGGCGGGCCAGCGCGGCCAGCGCCGGCTCGCGCTCGGCGTCGGGCAGGCCGCTCAGGTCCCGCTCGTGCCACTCGGGAGCCAGCCGGTCCAGCACGAGCTGGTACGGCGCGCCGTCCGGGTCGGTCCGGTAGACGGTGCGCAGCACCTCCTGCCGGTCGGTGACCCGCCAGAAGGCGTCCCGCAGCAGGGCCGGGTCGAGCTGCCCGGCCAGCCGCAGCATGATGCACACGTTGAAGGCCGCGCCGCTCGGGTCGACCTGATGGATGAACCACATCCGCTGCTGGGCGTAGGACAGCGGGACCGGCTCACCCGCCGGGCGGCGCGGAATGCGGGCCCGCTCCGCGTCGGGAGCGGCCAGACCGCGCTGGTCGAGCCTGCGGCGCAGCAGCGCGCGGAGCCGTTCCTCCCGGGTCAGGGTGTCCCCGGCCGTCACGCCATCGCCTTTTCGATCTTCGGCAGGATCTGGTCGATGGCCCAGGACACGTTCAGCACACCGGGGGCGATCAGCGGGAAGGCCAGCGAGGCGTCGACCGTGACGTACCGGCCTTCCTTGACCGCCGGGATCTTCGAGAAGACCGTGTTGCCCTCGAAGGTCTTCTGCGCGTCGGGGGAGGGAAAGAAGACGACGACCAGGTCGGCGTCGATGAGGTCCAGGCGCTCCGCGCTCACCTCACGCTTGGCGCCCAGCTCCCGCACCTTGGGCGAGAGCTCGAAGCCGAAGGAGGAGAACATCCGGGCCGAGGCCTCGTTCGGATCGGTCACGGTGGGGATCTGCGCCAACGTGGCTCCCTGGGTGAAGGTGAACGTCTTGCCCTGCCAACCCGGGTGGTCGGCACGGATCTTGGCGAACTTGTCCTCGACCTCCTTGATCGCGGCGGCCGCCTTGTCCTCGGCGCCCAGCGCCCTGCCGATCAGGGTGGTCTGCTGCTGCCAGGTGTCCTGGAAGGGAGCCTCGCCCTCGTAGCTGATCACCGGGGCGATGGGGGACAGCTTGGCGAAGTCGTCGGGGATGGTCCGGTGCATCCCGGCCAGGATCAGATCGGGCTTGAGCGCGAGGATCTGCTCGACGTCGACGGTGTTGGCCTCGATCAGGGTGGGCGTCTTGCCCTGCAGCCTGCTGGAGACCCAGGGCTCGATCTCACCGGGGTGACCGGCCGCCTTGGGCATGCCGACCGGGACGACGCCGCACGCCAGGGCGGCGTCGGCCGTCCCGGTGGGGAATCCGACGGTGACGATCCGCTCGGGCCGCTTGGGAATGGTGATCTGGCCGAGTTTGGTGGCGATCGTGCGGGGGAATCCTCCCGCGTCGGCGACGGGTGCGGCCGAACCGGTGGGCGCCGCGGCGGGAGGCGCGGCCTCGGTGGCCGCTCCGCAGGCGGTGAGGAGAAGGCCCGCTCCGACGGCCGCCCCCGCCCCCAGGAAACTCCGCCGGTTCATCGGAGTGAGGGTGAAAGGACGCTGGGACATCTGGACCTCCGGTCGAACATGGGGTAGATCAATATTTGGATAGGCTAGCCTAAATCATGTTTGGGTAGGCTAACCTAAATTAATCTCGTACATTCGCCTCACGCAATACCTCCAGGCCCGAATCCCAACGCCGAAAACCCCGACTCCGCTGGAGCTTTGATGCCCTCAGCCGTCCCCTCTCCCCTGCCCTCCGGACTCACTCCCTGGCCGCCCGGCCCGGCCGCCCGCTACCGCGAACAGGGCATCTGGGATGGCCGCACGCTCGGAGCCCTGCTCACCGAGTGGGCCGACGCCTACGGCGAGAACACCGCCCTGGTGGCCGGCGAGGACCGTCTCACCTACCGGGACCTCGACCGGCGCGCCGACCGGATGGCCGCCGCGCTGGCCGGCCTGGGCATCCGTCCCGGCGACCGGGTCCTGGTCCAGCTGCCCAACACCGGCGCGTTCGTGATCCTGTTCTTCGCCCTGGTGCGCCTGGGAGCGGTGCCGGTCCTCACCCTGCCCGCCCACCGGATCACCGAGATCGGCCATCTGGCCCGGCTGTCGGGCGCCGTCGCCTACGTCATCCCCGACGTGCTGAAAAGCGATGGATTCGACTACCGCGAGCTGGCCCGTGCGGTGCTGGAGCAGGCGCCGACGGTGCGGCACGTGCTGGTCGACGGCGATCCGGGGCCCTACCTCGCGCTGGCCGGCCTGGACGCCGAGCCCCGGGAGCTGCCCGAACCCGACGCGACCGACGTCGCGATCCTCCTGGTCTCGGGTGGGACGACCGGGGTGCCCAAGCTCATCCCCAGAACCCACCAGGACTACGGCTACAACGCCAGAGCCAGCGCCGAGGTCTGCGGGCTGGACGCCGGCAGCGCCTACCTGGCCTGCCTGCCCGTGGCGCACAACTTCGCCCTGGCCTGCCCCGGCGTGCTGGGCACCCTCAGCGTCGGCGGCAAGGCCGTACTGGCGCCCTCACCCGCGCCGCACGACGCGTTCCCGCTCATCGAGGCCGAGAAGATCACCATCACCGCGCTCGTGCCGCCGCTGATCCCGCTGTGGCTGGAGTCGGCCGAATGGGATCCCGCCGACCTGTCCAGCCTGTGTGTACTGCAGGCAGGTGGATCCAAGCTGCCCGAGGAGGTCGCCCGGCGGATCCCCGACGGCCTGGGCTGCGCGGTCCAGCAGGTGTTCGGCATGGCCGAGGGGCTGCTCAACTACACCCGCCTCGACGACGACCCCGAGATCGTCGCGGTCTCCCAGGGACGCCCGCTCTGCCCTGAGGACGAGATACGCGTCGTCGACGGCGACGGCCTCCCGGTCGCCGCCGGACAGGTGGGCGAGCTGCTGACCCGAGGTCCCTACACACTGCGCGGCTACTACCGCGCGCCCGAGCACAACGCCACCGCCTTCACCGCCGACGGCTACTACATCTCCGGTGACCTGGTCCGGCAGCTGCCCTCGGGACATCTGGTCGTCGAAGGACGGGTGAAGGACACCATCGACCGGGGCGGGGAGAGCGTCTCGGCGGAGGAGATCGAGAACCACCTGCTCACGCACCCCTCGATCCGCCGGGCCGCCGCCGTCGGGCTGCCCGACACGGGCCACGGGGAGCAGCTGTGCGCCGTCGTGGTGCCCGCCTCGACTCCCCCCGAGCTCCGGGAACTGCGTCTTTTCCTGATGGAACGCGGACTGGCCGCCTTCAAACTGCCGGACCGGCTGGAGGTCGTCGAGCACTTCCCCCTCACTCCGGTCGGGAAGGTCGACAAACGTGCCCTTGTCCAGCTGATCGGTCAGCGATCCCCCGCGTGACCGCACACGAGAGGAACGGCGTGCCCAACTTCGCCTCAGCCCCCCATGACGCCCCCCTGGACCTACTCGGTATCGGGTTCGGACCCGCGAACCTGGCACTGGCGATCGCATTGCGCGAGCACAACGACCATCCGGCGGCGCATCCGGTGACGGCCCTGTTCGCCGAGAGCCAGCAGCGCTTCGGCTGGCATCGCGGCATGCTGATCGAGGGTGCCACGATGCAGGTGTCCTTCCTGAAGGACCTGGCCACAATGCGCCGTCCCACCAGCGAGTACGGGTTCCTCTCCTACCTGCACGAGCGGGGCAGGCTCGCCGACTTCATCAACCACAAAACGATGTTCCCCACCCGGGTCGAGTTCCACGACTACCTGGAGTGGGCGGCGGCCCGCTTTCACTCCCAGGTGCGCTACGGCACACGCGTTGAGACGCTACGGCCGATCCGGGCCGGCGACGGAACGATCGTGGCCGTCGACGCACTGACCTCCGACGGCACGGTCGTCGGCCGTACCCGCAACGTGGTGCTTGGCGTCGGGCTGCGCCCACACCTGCCGGAGGACGTCCGTACCGGCGAGCGGGTCTGGCACACCAGCGAACTGCTGGGCCGGCTGCGGGCCCTGCCGCCGCTGCGCCATCGGCGTTTCGTCGTCGTCGGCGCGGGACAGAGCGCGGCCGAGGCGGTCGAGCACCTGCACCGCTCCTATCCCGAGGCCGAGGTTTACGCCGTCTTCAGCCGATACGGATACAGTCACGCCGACGACAGCGCGTTCGCCAACCGCATCTTCGACCCCGCCGCCGTGGACGACTTCTACGACGCCCCCGAGCACGTCAAGCAGCGACTGCTCGCCTACCACGGCAACACCAACTACTCCGTCGTCGACCTCGACCTCATCGAGGAGTTGTACCGGCGGGTCTACCAGGAGAAGGTCTCCGGCTCCGCCCGGCTGCACATCCTCAACACCACGCACGTCACGGCCCACGAGGAACTGCCCGACGGCGTGCGCGTGGAGGTCGGCACGGCGGGATCCCCCGCCGGGACCTCGCTGTCGTGCGACGCCCTCGTCTACGCGACAGGCTACCGGCCCGCCGATCCGACGGCCCTGCTGGGAGAACTCGGCCCGCTGTGCGCGACCGACGAACAGGGCAGGCTCAAGGTCGCACGCGACTACCGGGTCCTCACCTCCGCCGAGCTGCGCTGCGGTGTCTACCTGCAGGGCGGAACCGAGCACACGCACGGCCTGTCCTCCTCGCTGCTGTCGAACAGCGCGGTACGGGCCGGAGAGATCCTGGACTCGGTCATGCGCCACCGTCAGAGCGGCACCGCGGAACCGGCCCCCTCCCGCCTGGCCGCCCGGTAGGCGGCGGGTTCACTGTTCCGGCCGCCATAAGGCGCCGTTAACGAACGTTTCACCGATTCCGCGGGCCGGTTCGGGATCATGGGACACGTTCCGCTACGTGCGATTCGAGGAGGCGGCGTCGTGCTGGCCGCGCGGGTCGGTTCACATCCGTTGAGAGTCCCACCGCGGGTGCCGCCGAACTCGGAGCCGATGTGATCGAGAAGATCCTTCCCCCGGACGTGAGGGTTGCGGAGGTCTTCGACGACGACCAGCCCGCTCCGCTGTTCCCCGAGGAGGAAGCGCTGGTCACCCATTCGACGGACAAACGGCGCAGGGAGTTCGCGACCGTACGGGCCTGTGCCCGGCGAGCGCTCGGCGAGCTCGGACTGCCGCCGGTGGCGTTGACACGCGGCAGGAACGGCGCGCCGCGGTGGCCCAGCGGCGTGGTGGGCAGCATGACGCACTGCCGGGGATACCGTGCCGCCGTGGTCGCGAGGACCGGGGCCCTGGCCTCGATCGGCATTGACGCCGAGCCGGCGCGGCCGCTCCCCCACGGCGTGCTCGGGATGGTCACGCGGCAGGACGAGCGGGCCACGCTGTCACGGCTGGAGGAGGACATGCCCGGCATCCACTGGGACCGGCTGATCTTCTCGGCGAAGGAGGCCGTTTACAAGGCCTGGTTTCCCCTGACCGAGCGCTGGCTCGGTTTCACCGACGCCGTGGTGGAGATCGACCCGGGCGGTGCCTTCACCGCGCGGGTGCTGCTCCCCGATTCGCCCGCACTCGGGCGCGACGGTTTCCGCGGCAGCTGGTTGGCCTGCGACGGCTTTCTGCTCACCGCGGTGACCGTGGATCCCGTGCGTTCCGGCGCGAAGTGACCTCCGGCGCTTCGCCTATGAGGCCTATGAGATGGACAGGTGGGCACGCAACGCCGAGGTCACCTCGCCGAGCGGGTCGTGCAGAAAGAAGTGGTCGCCCGCGAACTCCGCGTGCTCGAACCGGGCGGAGGTGTAACGCCCCCACTCTCGGCCGAGGTCGGCGGGCGCGAGAGCGTCGCCGCTGCCGTGCCAGGCCAGCAGGTCCACCGGCAGCGGCGCGGCCGCCGGGGCGAAACGGTAGCGGGCGATCAGCGCCAGGTCCGCCCGCAGCGCCGGTACGAACAATCCCCTGAACGGGGCCGTGCGCAGCGCCGGGTTGACCGCCCCCATCAGGGCGAGCGCGTCGAGCATGCCGTCGTCGTCCAGCTCGAGCAGCGCGGCGAACGCCTCGGCCGACGTACGGTGCGGCGGACGGGTCCCGGCGACCAGCAGGAACCTCGGACGGGGCAGGTCCGCCGTACGGCATATCCGGGCGGCGATCTCGTAGGCCAGCAGGCCGCCCAGACTGTGGCCGACCAGCGCGTACGGCTCCCGGGTCGCCACCACCGGCGCGAGCGCGGCGGCGGCCTCGCCCAGGGACGTCCCCGCCGTCCGCGCGCCCTCGCGATCGCGCCCCGGCAGGTCCATCGCCCGGATGGCCAGGCCGGGCCCGAGCGCGGTCCGCCAGCGCCGGAACAGCGCGGCCGAGCCGCCCGCCGGCGGGAAACAGACCAGTTCGAGCTGGGACGTCGTCGCGCCGGTCATCGGTGCCGCCTTCTTCGCCGGTTCATCCCCGCCTCCTCGCCGTCTGCCGGCCGCGCAGGCCGTCCACTTTCTCCGCCCAGGCCCGCACGTTACCGGCGCGCAGCAGGGAGGTCCCGATGAGCAGTCCGGCGAAGCCCGCGTCGAGCAACCGGGCCGCCACCCGGGGTTGGTCGATCCCGCTCGCGCTGACCGGGCAGCGGGTGCCGCTGCGTTTCAGGGCCGGAAGGAGCCGGACGCCGCGCTCGATGTCTCCGGTGTCACGCTCCCCGATGGTGATGTCCTTGTTGTTCACGGCTATCACGCACTGGTCCGCGTCCGGCACACCGTCGATCTCCTTCTCCTCCGTCACCTCGACGAAAGGCGTGAGGCCGACGGAAAGGCAGGCACCGACGAGGTTCCGCATGCTCGACCGGGGCAGGAGCGCGGCCGTGAGCAGTACGGCCGAGGCACCCAGTAGTTTGGCGGTGTGCACCTGGTCGACCCGGGTGATGAAGTCCTTCTGCAGCAGGGGACGGTCGGTCAACTCCGCGACCTCGCGCAGCAAGGCGTGGTCACCGCCGAACCATCGCCCGGTGACCACGGAGATGCATGGGGCGCCCGCGGCCTCGTACTCGGCCACCACCTCGGCGATCAACCGGCCGCCGAACAGGTCGGCGCCATGGGGGTCACGGCGCTTGACCTCCATGATCAGACGCCGGTCGGCGGCCAGCAGGGACTCGATGAAACGGGAACTCACGTGTTCTCCTCGTCGTAGCGGGCCGTCCGCCACCCACGTGTGATCTGGCGGATCAGCGACGGCCTGAACACGCCCCGGTGGTCGCGGGCGGCGGTGTCCACGTCGACGCCGATGAACCGGGGATGCTCAACCAGCGACGCGTACTCCCCTCGGTTGTCCGCCGTGATGCCACCCGCGAGCAGGAACGGTATGGTCAGCCGATCCACCAGGCCCAGGGCCTGCGGCTCGGGGATCCGCCGTCCGGTGCTGCCGACCCGGCCGTCCTCTGTCACCGCGTCGAGGAGGAACACATCGGTGCCCGCCCGCTCGTAGGACGGGATGAGAGGACGTTCAAGGCATTCGCCTCCGCGCACGTGCAGCACCTTGACGATGACGACCTCGGGCGCGACGACCTCCCGGATCGCGCGCACCACCGAAGGCGGCTGGTAGGCGTGCAGTTGCAGCCAACCGATCCCTGAGGCGTCCAGCACCTCGCGCAGGGCGTTGACGTCGCTGAGGAACGTCACCAGGACCGGCCGCAACCGCCGGGTGCCTCTCGCCTCCTGCGCCAGCGCCGTGACCTCTCCGGCGCGCAGGTCGGCGTGGCCACCGGGAATCCCGTACCACAGGCCGGCCAGATCGGCTCCCGCTCCGGCGAGCAGCTCTACGTCGTCCGGGGTCGTCATCCCGCACACCTTGAGCAGCGGAAGAGATGTGGCCGCGAGGTCCGGTACCGTGCGGCACCGGACCTCCTCCAGCGGGTTCAAAGGCCCATCATCGACGCTATGCGGTTGTACTGGATCTCGTTGGTGCCCGAGTAGATCGTGCCCGCGGCCGCGTTGCGCACGTCCTTCTCGAGCCCGTACTCGGCCGTGTAGCCGTTGCCGCCGAAGATCTGCAGGGCGGCCAGGCTGGAGGCCAGGTTGCTCTCACTGGTCACCAGCTTGGCGATGGCCATGTCGGTTGTGACGTTCTGGCCCCTGACGAGCCGCTCACCGGTGTCGTAGAGCCACTTGCGGGCCGTCTCCATCTGGATCTTCATATCAACGATCTTGTTCGCGACCGCCTGGTAGGAGCCGATGGGCTTGCCGAACTGCGTCCGCGTCTTCGCGTACTGGACACACCGGTTGACGCGATGCTGCATCTCACCGACGTTGACGATGAACGAGAAGAGGATCTCGCGCTTCATCACGTGGTCCAGCACCAGGAAGCCGCCACCGACCCGGCCGACGACCTGGGAGGCGGGCACCCGGCAGTCGTCGAGGAACAGCTCGCACATCGGCGATGTGCGCAGTCCCATCTTCTTGATCGGCTTGCCGAGCTCCAGTCCCGGGGTGTCGCGTTCGACGAGGAACGCGGTGACGCCGAGCGGGCTGCGCCCCGGGCGGGTACGCGCGTAGATGACGAACAGGTCGGCGATCGGGCCGTTGCTCACGAACGTCTTGCTCCCACGGAGGACCCAGTGGTCGCCGTCGCGCTCGGCCGTGGTGAGCATGTGCAGCGCGTCGGAGCCACCCTCGCTCTCCGTGATCGCGTGCGCGCCGATCGCGTCGCCCGAGCAGACCTTGGGCAGGTACCTGTCCTTAAGCTCGGCCGAACCGAAGCGCTCCAGTGAGACGCCGGTGCTGGCCATGCTGGTCGTCACCGAGAAACTCAGCCCGCCGTCCCGGCAGCTCTCCCCGAGGCCTTCCAGCACGTACATCGTGGTGATCAGGTCCTGCCCGAGCCCGCCCCACCGTTCGTCGAACGGGAGGCCGAGGATCCCGGTCTGCTGGACCAGCTTCCACTTGTCCCAGGAGAAGCTGGCCTCCTCGTCCAGGTCGACATGGCCGACATTGAGGGCCTCGCTCCACCGGGCCAGGCCTTTGCGCAGTTCTACCTGGTCCGCAGTCCACTCGATCATGAAAGATCCCTCAGTAGTGGGAGAAGCCGGACTCGTCGAGGTTGTGCACCTCGTCGCCCCGCAGCGCGGGAATGAACACGCAGATCAGCCGGAGGTCCTCGTCCGGGCTCGCCACAAGGAAGTGGGGGTCGTGCTGGTCGAGGGCGTACAGCGTGCCCGGCACCATGGGGTGGGAGGTCCCGTCCATGTCGACGACCTCGCCAGAACCCTCGATGCAGTAACACGCTTCGAGGTGGTTGCGGTACTCCAGCCGCGACTTGGTCCCGGCGCGGACCGTGGTGTCGGTGACGGTGTAGCCGAGGCCGTCAGATTCGAGGAGGAATCGCCGGCTCAGGCCGTTGCCCCAGTCCACGGTGCGCACGTTGTCGAGATGGCGAATGATCATGTTTGACTCCCTGTCTCTGTCAAGTGACGGCGTTGTGGGACGGCTGGACCGATCGGATGAAGTCGCGGAACTCCACGACCACGTCGCGGTCCTCCCCGAGTGCCCGCTCGATGCGGGCGACTCCCGCGGATCCGACGATGGCGGCGTCGGCTCCGCACGCGTGGATCGCCGCCACGTCCGCGCGTGTGCGGACCCCGAACCCCACCGCGATCGGAGAGACCGTGTCCTTCCGCAGCCGGGCGACGGTGCGGGCGAGCCCGCCGTAACCCGCGGCGGGCGCGGTGCCGCTACGGCCGTAGTGGGCGACGAGGTAGAGGTAGGCCGAGGCGTGGGCCGCCGCCTCGGCCATGACGGCCGGCGCCGAGACGCCGTGGTAGCACGTCGTGACGATCGGCAGCCCGGCCTCGGCGGTGACGTCGTAGTAGCCGGCCCGCAAGCGGGGCGGCAGGGCGTGCACGAGCAGGCCGTCCACACCCGAGCCTGCGATGTCCGTGACGACCGAGGGCAGCGGCCGCCGGGCGAGCGAATGGCTCCAGTCGACGAGCAGGGCGATTCGCAGCCGTGCCAGCCCAGGACGCACGGCGGCGACGAACTTCAGCGTCTCGTTCAGCCCGACGCCCCGGGCCAGCGCCCGATCCGCGGAACGCCGCACGACCGGCCCGTCGGTGACCGATCCGGGGAAGGGTACGGCCAGCTCCAGGCAGTCGACGCCGCTCTCGTCCAGCATCGCGACCAGGTCGGCCAGGACGTCCAGCGGCGGATCGCCCGCGTTGAGGAAGACCGCCAGCCCCGGTCCTCCTCCAGGCCCGCAGGAGAAGAACTCACCCATGCGTCACGGCTCCGGTGAGCGTGCCGGGCCGGTGCCGCCGTACGCGCATGCTCTCGACGAGCGCACGAGCCGCGCCACCGCGCATCGCCTCTTCCGCCGCGGTGATCGCCGAGTGCCAGTCGGACATGTGACCGGCGGCGACGGCCAGGGATGCGGCGTTCAGGCAGACCGTCCGCGTGGCCACGTCGTTGACCGTGCCGGAGACCACGTCCAGGAAGTGCCCGACCACCGAGCCGGGATCCCCCGCCGGGAGCAGGTCGTCGAGCGTGCCGTCGGCGCCGGTCAGCGTCCCGGACGGCAACCGCGTCTCGCCGGACCCGTCGTTGGCGTAGATCACGTTGTCCGCGAAGCTGAGCAGCTCATCCGCGCCGGCGTCGTTGGCACACAGCCAGACCCGGCGATCGGTGATCGTCTCGGCCAGCCGCCTCAGCTCGGGCAGCGGCGCGTTCTGCGAGACGCCGGTCACCTGCGCGGTCACGGGAAGCACCGCGAGGAAGGGCCCGAGCGCGTTCAGGAAGCGGCCGAAGGGACGCATGCCGATCGGCGCGATCGCCCGTGCCAGCCGGATCAACGGGACCGGGTAGACGAAGTGCCCTGCGAAGGCGATACCGAAGAGGTCCAGGGTTTCGCCGGTGTGCGTGTGGGACGTCGTCAGGCCGACCCCGAGGCGTTCGAGGAGATCGATCGACCCGACACTGCTGGTGTAGGCGCGCGATCCCGTCTTCACGACCCGAACGCCCATGGCGGCCGCGACGAACGCCGAGGCTGTGGAGATGTTGAAGGTTCTGGGGCCGCCGCCGGTGCCCACGATGTTGACCGAGCCCGGCCAGCGCTCGGTCGCCTCGGGCCGCCGCTCGCGCAACGAGGCCACGAGATCCCGCAGCGTTTCGTGGCGTGGAAGTCTTGTGGCCAGCGAGGCCAGCAGGGCGGTCGCCTCGGCCCGGTCGAGGCCGCCGCCGTCGAGCCGGTCCCACAGCGACCGCCAGGCCTCCCGATCAACGTCGGCCCGCTGGTCCAGCAGTGTGGCAATCGCCTCGTGCATGGCGCTAGATACCCACGGTCTTCGGCGCGCTCGCGCCCTCGACGAACGAGTCGATCGCCGCGACCGTGCGGAAGTTCTCCGGGTCCAGGTCGGTGTCGCCGACCGCCAGGTCGAAGGTCCCCTCGATCCACGCGATCAGCTTCAGCAGGCCGAGGCTGTCGACGACGCCACCGGCCAGCAGGTCGTAGTCGGCGTCGAGCTCGTCGAGGCCGACGTCGGGCAGAAACTCCTTGATCACGAACTGCTTGATCGTGTCGACGTGACTCATGACACCCTTCTTTCGGGTTGGGGCGACTCATGGAGGTGGTTGGCCGCGTTGCGGTCGACCTTGCCGGTGCTGGTCTTCGGCAGCGGGTCCTCGGCGATCCGCATCACCGAGGGGATGGCGGCCTTGGGGAGACGCCGCACGCAGTGCTCGCGCAGCGCGAGGCTGTTCAACCCGCTCGACGGGGCCCGCTGCACCGCGCAGAGCAGCCGCCGCCCGGTCACGGGGTCGGGCACGGTGACCACCGCCGCCTCAAGCACGTCGGGGTGCTCCAGCAGGATGTGCTCGACCTCGGCCGTGTTGATCGCGACGCCGCGCACCTTGACCTGGAAGTCGCTGCGCCCCACCAGCAGCATCCGCCCGTCGTCCTCCCGCCGGACGAGATCGCCGGTGCGGAAGTACGGCCGGTCGTCCAGGCCCAGCGGATGGGGTGCGAACTTGTCGGTGTGGCGGGATCGGTCGAGGTAACCGGCCGTCTGGAACGGCGTGGACACGTGCAGCTCGCCCGTCCCCGCTCCTTCGACGAGGCGGCCGTCCTCGTCCACGACGAAGGAGCTCACCCCCGGCAGCGGCTCACCGATCGGGAGGGGGCCGAGGGGGGCGGTGGTGTCGACCTCGTGGATGAAACTGTCGTTGGTCTCCGTACAGCCGTAGATGTTGTACAGCCGCGCCCCGGGGAACAGCCCGGGCAGCTTGGCGAGGACGCGGTCGGGGATGACGTCGCCGGTGAACATCACGTGCTCGACCGCACCGAACTCGGCGCCGGGCCCCTCAGGGGAGGAGGACAAGGCCTCAAGCAGCAGGCCGAAGAACATCGGCACCGCCTGGACCACGTGGACCTCGTGTGACCTGAGCAGGCCGAGCAGGTGACGGCCGTCGGCCGCGTACTCGGGGTCGACCAGGACGACGCGCCCGCCGCGCGCCAGTGTCGTCCACACGTCCAGCAGGCACAGGTCGAAGTTCAGCGGGGCGAAGTTCAGCACCGTCCTGCCCGGCCGGATGTCGAACGCGGCGCCCGCCCAGTCGACGAATCGGTCCACCGCGTCCCGGGCGAGCGGCACGATCTTGGGCAGGCCGGTGGAACCGGACGTGGTCAGCATGAACGAGACGTCGGCCCCCACCGCCTCGGCCGGTCCCCGCGACAGGGGCACCTCGTCCACCGGCGCCGCCCCTGTCTCCTCGTCGGGGACGAGCACGTGCCGGCAACCGGCCTGCGCGAACAGCTTCGCCAGTGACTGACGGTCCAGGGCGGGCGACGGCAGCAGGAACGGGCGCCGCGCGAGCAGGCAGGCCAGGACCAGCGCGACCGCGGCCGGCGACTTGTGGGCCAGCACTCCGACGGGCTCGGTGTGCTGGCCGGGGGCGAGCCATTCGAGCTGGACCGACGCCCGCTCGGCCATGTCGTGCAGCTCGCCGTAGGAGATCTCCCCCCGGTGCCAGACCAGCGCGGGCGCGTCCGGCCGGAGCCGGGCGTGCATGACGAAGCGGTCGGCGACCGACCAGCCGTCAGTCATGGATCTCCCCCTCCTGCGCCGCGATGTCGATCCGGCCGCTCTTCACCGCGACACCCTGCGGGGTCTTGCAGGAGAAGCCGATCGTGCGCCCCTCCCGGTCCGGCTGAAGGATGATGTCGAGGGGTTCCTCCGGCGACACCGGGGAGGAGAAGCGGCCCGCGACACCGAGGACACGGGCCGCGTCGCCGGAGGCGTAGCGATCGATGACCTCCTCGCAGATGAGCGCCATCACGCTCATCCCGTGTGCGATGACGCCCGGGAAGCCTGCCTGCCGCGCCGCGCCGGCATCGAGATGGATCGGGTTGTGGTCACCCGAGACGTCGGCGTAGCGACGGACCATGCCGGTGGTGAGCCGGTGGGTGACGACGATCCGCTCGGCGGGATCGCCGCCCTCGGGGGGCGCCGGATACGCCGGCATCTCGCCGAACGGCTCGGGCGAGGCGGCACCGACCAGGAGCACCCCGGTCACCAGCTCGGCGATCGGCGCCCCGTCGCCGCCGGTGAGCCCGCACCGCAGGGCGAGCCGCACACCGCGGGCCTCGCGGCGGGCGGCGACCAGGTCCAGGCCGATCGCGACCTCCTCGTCCGGCAGGGGGAGCCGCCGTACCCGGATCTCCTGGCTGAGGTGCACGACCGCGGGGGGCTCGGGCGCGTCCGCGCTCAGCTCGCCGACGAGACGGCCGAGCATCCCGTGGGCGAGCACGAACGCGTGGACGGGGGACGCCTTCGCGACACCGGTGTGCGGTCCCGGTACGGCGATCACGGATCGGACGGTGTCGCGGTAGGCGGTGATCTCGTCGGCGGTGACGGTCTTGGTATCGCTGAGCGCCGGTCGTTTCCCGGTCCCGGTGGCGGGCGCGGTGACGGTCTCAGTGGCGGTCTCGGTGACGGTCTCGGTGGCGATCCCGGCGGCGGGCGCGGTCATCGCGGCTCCACCACCAGACAGGCGTTGTGGCCGCCGAAGCCGAACGAGTTCGACAACGCGGGGCCGGGCGCGATCGGCCGAGAGGTTCGGTGAACCACGTCGATCTCCATTCCAGGTTCGGTTCGCTCGTGATTGGCCGTCGGCGGCACCGTGCCTTCGCGTACGGCGAGCACGGTGGCGATCAGCTCGACGGCTCCGGCGGCTCCCATCAGATGGCCGATGACACCTTTCGTCGAGGTCACCGGCGGCCCGCCGGGGCCGAACACCTTCCGCAGGGCCACGGCCTCGACGCGGTCGTTGTGCCGTGTCGAGGTGCCGTGGGCGTTCACGTGGACGATGTCCGACGGTTCCAGGCCCGCGTCGGCGATGGCCGCCGACATGGCGGTAACGGCGCCGAAACCGTCGTCGGAGGGCATGGCGAGGTGGTAGGCGTCGGCACTGGCCGCGTAGCCGGTCACCTCGGCGTACGGCGCCGCGCCGCGCGCCAGGGCGTCCTCCGTACGCTCAAGGACCACGAAACCCGCGCCCTCTCCCATCACGAACCCGTCGCGGTCCACGTCGAACGGCCTGCAGGCCTGTTCCGGGGCGTCGTTGCGTGTCGAGACCGCGTTGAGGTTGCCGAACGCGGCCATGGTGACCGGGGTGAGCGTGGACTCGCACCCACCGGCGACGACCACGTCCGCGCGGCGCGTCGCGAGCAGCATCATGGCCTGGCCGATGGCGTCGGCGCCGCTGGCGCAGGTCGTGGCGATCGTCAGAGCGGGGCCGTGCCAGCCAAGTCGCATGGCGAGGAGCGCGGCCGTCGCGTTGGGCATGGTCATGAGGGGCATCAGAGGGTTGACCCCCTGCGGCCCGAGTTCGGTGTACTTACGGCTTTCCTCGTCACTGGTCCATCTGCCGCCGACGGCGTTGCCGACCACGATCGCCGTCCGCCCTGGACCGGGGGCGGGCGCCCCGGCGTCCTCGTAGGCGGACAGTGCGGCGGTGACCCCGTAGCGGGCGAACGGGTCCATCCGGCGGGCCTGCTTGGGCGGCAGAAGACCCGCTCTGTCGAGCCCGCGGACCCGGCAGCCGATACGCACGGCGTGCCGGCCGAAGTCGTAGTGGTCGAGCGGCGCGGCCGTCGACGTTCCCGCCAGCAGCCCGGCCCAGAGGTCGTCCAGCGTGCAGCCCGCCGGAGTGACCACCCCCATGCCGGTGATCGCCACCGGTGTCCTTCCCAGGGTCACCATCTGTCAGGAGCCGATCAGGCGGCACTGCCGGGCCGCGGTCAGGAAGGCCTCGGCCGCGACGTCGATGTCCTCGGTCGAGTGGCGGGCCGTGATCGCGATGCGCAGGCGGGCCAGAGTGTTGGGCACGGCGGGCGAAACCACGGGGAGACCGACCACGCCCGCCTTCCGGCAGGCGGTCGCGTAGTCGTAGGCGCTCTCGTCGGAGCCCGCGATGAGGGGGATCACCGCGGTCTCGCTCTGTCCTGTCCGCATCCCGGCGGCGGAGAGGATCTCGCGCAGCCGCGCCGACTCGCGTTGCGTGTGGGCGACGCGCTCGGGTTCGCGCTCGAGGATGCGCAGTGCCTCAAGCGCGGCCGCGGACTGCGCGGGCCCGAGGGCGGCGGAGAACAGAAAGGGCCGGGCGCTGTACTTCAGGTGCTGGATCAGCTCGGGCGAACCGGCGACCCAGCCGCCCATCGACGGGATCGCCTTCGACAGCGTCCCCAGCTTGACGTCCACCTTGACCGAGCCGCCGAAGTGGTCCTCGATACCCCTGCCCGTGGCTCCGATGACGCCCAGCGCGTGGGCCTCGTCGACCATGAGCAGCGCGCCGTGGGCATCGCACACCTCGCGCAGCGCAGGCAGCGGCGCGATGTCGCCGTCCATCGAGTAGACGCTGTCAACGATGACCAGGCGCAGCCCGGCGGGATCGGACGCCTGGAGCCGCCGATCGAGGTGGTCGGCGTCGTTGTGCCGGAACCGTGTCACGGTGGCGCCGCTGAGCTGGCAGCCGTCCACGATGCTCGCGTGGTCGTACTTGTCGATCAGGACCGTGTCGCCCGGGCCGCACAGGGCGCCGACGGTGCCGACGTTCGCGGCGTATCCCGAGCCGAAGACCAGGGCGGCGTCACGGCCGGCGAACTTCGCGACCTCGGCCTCAAGCTCCTCGTGCAACGGCAGCGAGCCTGCGAGGGCGCGAACGCCGTGCGCGCCGGTGCCGTAGAGGTCGAGCGCGGCCTTCGCCGCCGCGACGACCCGCTCGTCTCCGCCGAGTCCAAGGTAGCTGTAGCCCGACATCATCAGCAGCCGCTCACCGTCGAGCTCGACGTAGGCGCTGTTTCGTTCGGGCATGTACGGCATGAAGCTGTTGCGGCGGGCGGGTTCCGATTCAAGCGACCGCACGCGCCGGCGTGTCGCCGCCAGCTTCGGCTCGAGACGTTCCCATCCTCCAGAAGCATTCACGTGCGTCTCCTCATCAACGCTCTGCGGAGATCCCGGCGCTGTCGCGGTGTCGGCGCGTCCGACGATCGGCCGGCCGAAGGCGCACAACGCTGCGTCCACCAGCGCGGAACCGGGTTGCTAGCGCATTTGTACGTGAGCTCCCGCAAGGCGGGCGCAACACGCTTTCGCCTGTGACAACCGGGAAACAGGACGCCGTCGCTCCCGGTCCGCGCGTCCGGGAAGGTCTGCCAACGCCGTCGTTCCCGACGCTGAATGACGGAAATACAACAGAACAACGTTCATGTGAGGTGTTGCTGCTCACCTCCCCAGGTGGTTCCATCTCCCCTTGTCCCCCAAGGAACTCGTTGCGGAGGGCGGCACCTTGCTGATCAGGCTCACCGGTCTCATCACCATCGAAGACGACGGCCACGCTCCCCGGCACCTCTCCAGCGCGCAGGCCCAGGTCGCCTTCGCACGGCTGGCCCTGGAGAGAGCGGGCGGCACGAGTCGCGACCAGCTCGCGGACACGGTGTGGCCCAACGGCCTGCCGGACACCTGGGCGTCGGCGCTGCGCAGTGTGGTGAGCCGGGTACGGGCGTTCGTGGCCTCCGCCCAGGGGTCGGAAACGACACCGCTCATCGCCCAGGGAGGCCGTTACCTGCTGGGACTCCCCTCGAACGCGACAATCGACATCGAGTACGCGGAGGAGACGATCGGCAAGGCGATCGAAGCGCTGGTCGCGGACGCCTTCGCCGACGCGCAACGGCTCGCCACCGACTCCATCTCGTTCCTGAGCAGGCCCTTCCTGCCGGACCATGAGGGTGAGTGGGCCAACGGCGTGCGTGAACGCGTCCACGAGCTGCTGATGTCGGGGCTGGAGACCGCCAGTCTGGCCGCGTCGGCGCTGCGCGACGAACGCAACGCCCTCAGGTTCGCCGACGAGGCCGTGAAGCGAGCGCCGCTGCGGGAAAGCGCGTACCGATGCCTGATGACCGCGCACGTCGCCGCGGGCAACCGCGCCGAAGCGCTCAGGTCCTACCACCGGCTCCGGCGCACGCTGGCCGAGGAACTGGGCATCGACCCCGCGCCGGAGACGCAGGCGGCCTACGTCGACCTGCTCGGCACCCCCATGACGTCGAGCCGTGGGCGCGGCACCCCCCATCGCGACCCGGGTTCGGCGGCGCGCTACACAGGGCGCCGCACGGAGCTGGCGACGCTGGCCGAGGCATGGACGCAGGCCGAGAACGGCGCCGGGCACATCGTCCTGGTCACCGGGGAGGCGGGCATCGGCAAAACCCGGCTGGTCACCGAGGCGGCCCAGCGGGTCGGCATCGCCGGGGGCGCCGTGATGTTCGGCCGGTGTGATCACGGATCGCCCATGCCGTACCAGCCCTTTGTACAGGCGCTGGTCGACTTCATAACCGCGACCCCCGACGAGTCGATGCCTGAGCTGAGTGCCGCCTCGCGGAAGACCCTCGCCGCGCTGGTCGCCGAGCCGGAACATCGGCTCGGCGAGGTCGCGGCGGCCAAGCGGGCCGAACTCCACTACACGCTCAGCGATCTGCTCGTCCGGGTGGCCCGCGACCGCCCGGTGTTCATGGTGATCGACGACATCGACCTCGCCGACGAGGACACGCTCGCGCTGCTGCGTCACGTGTTCCGTCGGTACGGCTCCGGCCTCCCGCTGCTGGTCGTTGCGACCGCCGGGGCAAATATGAATCGTTTCGACCGTTTCATGGCAGCCGTTCAAGACATCGACCAAGAGGGGTTCGTGCACCGCGTAGCCGTACGCGGTCTGGAGGAGTCGGACATCCGGGCGCTGATCCGCCAGGTGCTGCCGGAAGCCGCCGCCGGCGACGTCCCTCCCCCGCACCGGCTGATGGACGAGACGGCGGGGAACGCGTACCTGCTCCTGGAACTCCTGCGATGGCACAGGAACAAGACCGGCGGCAACGGGTACGCCCCTCCAGGCCTGCCCTCGGGAGTTCTGGACTACGCGTCGAGCAGGCTCGCGGCTCTCAACGCGCCCTCGCGCCAGTTGCTGTGCGCGGCCGCCGTGGCCGACGGCTCCTTCGAGCTGGATCTGACCGCCGAGGCCGCGGGCCTCGGCCTGGAACAGGCCATGGACGCGCTGGACGTGCTCGTCGCCAAGGGGATCGTGACCGAGGTCGTCACCGCGGCCCAGGGACGCCGGTACATCCACGAGTACCGCTTCACTCACGGCCTCCTGCGCCAAGCCACGTACGAAAAGCTGAGCAAGACCCGCAGACACTGGCTGCACGCCAGGCTGGCGGACGCCATCGAACACCTGCGTGCGGGGAACCTCGGCTCCTACAGCCAGAGCCTCGCCTATCACCGCGCCGCCGGGGCCACGCCGCACGGGGACCAGCGCGCGGTGCGATCAAGCTGGCGAGCGGCGACGCGAGCCGGCCTGGACGGGGCGCAGAACGAGGCCGTGCGCCTGTACCGGCAGGCGCTGCATCACGTGCCCGCCTCCGACCAGCAGCTCTGGGCCGAGGCTCTGACCCGTCTCGGGCTGGCGCAGCTGGCGGCCGGTCACCCCGAATGCGGCCAGAACCTGCTCGACGGCACCATCCAGGCCCTTCACATCAGCAGGCTGGACATCGCGGCGCAGGCCGCGCTCGGCCTGGCCGACGCCACGGAGCACCGGCCGCGTTTCCGTCCCGAGGCGGCGGCCCTCATCGACCGGCTGCTGTCCGCCGACGGCACGCCGGGCGGGCACGCCGTTTACGGCGCGCGGGCAGTGATCGATGACCTGTCCCGAGGGCGCCTGCTGGCCCGGGGGCACCGGCTGGGCAAGCGGATCGCCCCCGGCGCCCCGACGACCGCGGCCCTGGACGCCATGGCCGCCGAGCTGCGCCTTCTCGAGGGCCCCGACCATGTCAAGAAGCGGCTCGCCCTCGCCGGGGAGATGCTCACGGTGGCGACGGCGGCGGGTGACACCGGCGCGCGGATCGTCGCCGCGCACCACGGTGCCACCGCGGCGGATATGCTCGGCGACCTGCCCGCCTGCCAGAACGCGCTCGCCGCCCTGGCGGCCGCGGTGAGCGAGGGCGACGACGTCATGCTGGGTGACGCCCTCCTGGTGGACCACGTCGTGGCCACCGCCGTCACCCAGGGCCGGTTCACCGACGCGGTGGCCGTCAACAAGCACTTCTGCGCCCCCGCCGACGGCGGCCGCCACGGGATCACCCCTGTGCCCGGCAGTCTGGGCCTGCGGCAGATGCTCATCGCCCGCTGGCTTCGCGGGAGCGCGTGGCCTCGGACGGACGACGGCGTCCGCAGCGGCGGCGAGGCGGTTGAGCGATCGCTGGCGGCTCTGCTCGACGGCGACAAGGGACCGCCGCACCTGACCGTGCGGGCGCTCGCCATCGGGGCCGAACCGCTTCCGCCCGGAGATGAGTGGCTGCACAACGTGGGGCTGCTGGCGCTGTGCGCCGCGGAGTTCGGCGACCCGACGACGGCGGAGGCCATGCGCGGCCTGCTGACTCCGTACGCGCACCTCACCTGCGGGGTCGGTTACCGGAGTTTCGTGGGCCCCACCTCGTTCCACCTGGGACGTCTCGCGGTCGTCATGGGTGAGTGGGACGAGGCCGAACGGCACCTCATGTCGGCGCTGTCCCACCTGTCCAGCCGCAAGGCCCGGCCGTGGATGGCTCTCGCCCAGCACGACCTGGCGCGAGCCCTCGACTCCAGGGCCCGTACGGGCGACCGGCGGTGCGCCGAGGCGCTCCGCTCGGAGGCGAACTGGACGCTCGCCAGCCTCGGC
The DNA here is from genome assembly GCF_040689595.1 of Streptosporangium sp. NPDC051023. Classification (NCBI taxonomy): domain Bacteria; kingdom Bacillati; phylum Actinomycetota; class Actinomycetes; order Streptosporangiales; family Streptosporangiaceae; genus Streptosporangium; species Streptosporangium sp. NPDC051023. The sequence continues at coordinate 177,308 of NZ_JBFBCE010000007.1, forward strand.
CTGCAGGGCAGCCTGACCTGACGCCCGCCGACGGGGGCGGGAAGCGGCCTACCCGCCGCTCCTCGCCCCCGCCGTATCCGGTCGCCCGGCTCACGCCAGACGGATCCGTTCGAAGGCGTCGGCGTCGATGTGAGAGGCCAGGTCGGCCAGCCGGTCAACGGCGTTGCCGCGCCTCGCCTCGCCGGTGACCACCAGCATCAGCCTGTGCCGCAGGCAGATGTGCCACAGGTGCGCCAGTAGCAGCACCGAGGTCGACTCGGCCCAGTGCACGTCGTCCAGGACGATCACCGTCGGCGCCCGCTTCGTGATGGCCAGCACCCAGGTCCCGAGCGCCTCGAAGACCCGTGCGCGCTCCGCGCTGGAATCGAACTGCGCGAGGTGTGAACCACCCACCCGGGTGGCGACCTCGGGGAGCAGCCGCGCCACCACGTCGGCCCAGCCCTCCAGGTCCACCACCAGTTGCTCGGTGCTGGAAGCGCTGGCGTAGAAACCGAGCGCCTCCTGGAACGCCCGGTACGGCACGCGCGCCCGCTCCTCCCATCGGCCGTACAGCACGAGCGCGCCCTCCGCGTGCAGCCGCAACGCCAGCTCGGCGGTGAAGGCGGTCTTGCTCACCGGCGACCCGCCGGAGACCAGCACCATCCCCGCGCCGCCGTCCACGGCGTTGCGCCACACCCGCCTCACCGTCTCCAGCTGGGCCTCCCCCTCGGCCGTCTGTTCTCCGGCCGAACCGTGGACGGCGCGGCGGGCCCACCCGAGGTTCGACGTGGCGACGCCGTCCGCGCTGGAGCCGCCGATGGACATCCGGTAGATCCGCTCGGGTTCGGCGCCGGGCGCCGGTGTCCACAAGCCCTGGTCGAGCAGACCGATGCCGGGCGGCAACGTCGGGCCGGCCACCACCGCGGCCGGCGCGGTGACGAGGATCTGCCCTGATCGGGTCTTCGCGAGCAGACGCCTGGCGTGCGCCAGCGCGGCGTCACGCGACTGCGGGCCGCTCCGATCCTCGTCCACGGTGCACAGCACGATCCGGAGGCCGACCAGCGGGACGTTCGCCGCCCGCTGGGAGCTGGCCACGGCGTGCGCCATCTCGACCGTGACACGGGTCGCGTCGCACACGCTGGCGTAGACCGCGCTGATCAGCCAGCCGGTGGCGGTCACCTCGAATCCGATCTCGATGCCTCCCGCGCTCAGCGCGATGTCGTGCGCGCGCTCCGCCTCGGCCTGGCCGAACCGCCGGTCGAGTTCGGCCGCGAGCATGGTGACGAGTCCGGGCGGGGTGTCGTCGGGTTGCCGAGGCCAGGAGTCGCGCACGAGGCGCCGCAGGCACCGTGTGACGGACAGACCGCTCGCCGGGCCGGGGACTTCGCCAAGCTCGGTGTCGGCGAGCGGGCGGGAATCACCGTCAGAGGACGTCGCGCTGGAAGGCTCCCCCAGTTCGCACCGCAATTCGTCTTCCCTTCTTCACCAAACGCAATACCGGTAGCCTGCCGGGCCGAATCGACAGGCAAAAACGATCACTACGGCGACCTCAAGGAAAGGCCGCCCCGGCGATCAAACCCGAATCATACGTTTCAAAGATGGCACTCCGCCAGATTTCACATTTTGGATGTCCGCAGCTCAAAAATTGACACCATGATTGACGATAGCCTCACAAATCATGCTATATGCGCATTCATGAGCAGGTGTCACATTATATCCCGGCCGATCGCCTCACCAATGACGTGATCTTCTGAGGATGCCTCAGCACCGCCTTACGGCCGCCATTCCCACTGAAGTCAGGATTTTCAGATGAGGAATTTACCGGGCTGGCCCATTTACCGTTTCTCATGGATTCGACGGCGTATCACAGGCGACAACACGATGAAGACGAGGTGAAACTGTGATTCACGAAATCGCGCGGCCTCGACCGGCGCGGCAGACGCCCGCGGTCAGCCGTCCGACTCCCTGCGGAAGATCACGTTCGCCGCAGCGTCGGCGCCCATCACCGCGATCTCGTTGGTGGGCCAGGCGAACGACAGGTCCGCGCCGATCGAGCGGGAGTCCATGACGATGTACGCCCCCGTACGCCTTTCGCGGGATTACCTGGACACGCGGCACAGTGACGACACAGTGGCGGCACAGCAGGCGTACGCCGGCTTGGCGCCGTGCCGGATGATGCCGTCGTGCGCCTGCCCGGTGCCGGGCAGGAAGCCGGGCATGTCCACGAGGGTGACCAGCGCGATGGTGAAGGCGTCACAGGTCTGCGCGAAACGGGCAGCCTTCTCTGCGGACTCGATGTCGAGCACGCCGGCGGACACATGCGGCCGGCCGGCGACGACGCCGACGGGCACTCGGCCAGGTCGGCGGACGGCTGCTCGGTGGCTTTCGCGCTCGGGCCGCGGCGGGCCCGCTCATGCCTCAACCCGAGCTCGCGCATGTCCGGAGTGCCGCGGCCGGTGCGGAGTTCGCGGGAGGCGGCGCCGGCGCGGGCACGGCACGGAGGAGGGCGTGACCGTCGCCGCCGTGCCATGCGGGGGCACGCCGTTGTCGGCGAACGTGTTCCTGAGGATGGTCACGCCTTCTCGCTTCGCCGAGGTCCGTCCCGGCGCGCTTGGGTGGCCGGACACGTGACTGTGCACCGGCCACCCGAGCAGAACAGCGACTTTCAGGTGATGGAGACCCCGCCGTCTATGCTCACCACCTGACCGGTCATGTAGTCGCTGTCGATGAAGAAGCCGATGCCGCGAGCCACCTCCTCGGTCGTCCCAAAACGCGGGATGGGAGATTTGTCCCGGATGTTGTCCATGACGTGAGCGGGAAGGTCCCTCGTCATGGCCGTCACCATGAACCCCGGTGACAGAGCGTTGACCGTCACCCCCCGGCGGCCGCACTCGGCGGCCAGGGTCCGCGTCAGGCCGATCACACCCGCCTTCGAGGCCGAATACGCCGTCTGACCGGCGGTGGCGATCAGTCCCGAGGGCGACACGATGTTGATGATCCGTCCCCACCTCCTGCGGAGCATGTGAGGGACCGCGACCCGGCAGGTGTGAAAGGTTCCCAGGAGGTTCGTGTCGATGACCTGCTTCCAGTCCTCGGGCGACTGCATGGCCATGAGCCCGTCCCTGCGAATCGCGCCGTTGTTGACCAGCACGTCGACAGGACCGAGCCGATCCCGGATCCGCTTGTACAGCTCGGTGACCGCCTCCCATGAGGCGACGTCACCGCCGACCACCATCGAATCGTTCTGGAGTTTGCTCGCCACGGCCTCGGCCTGGGCTTCCGAGCTGTTGTAATGGACGGCCACCCGGCAGCCGAGCGCGTCGAGCTCCACGGCCAGGTCCTGCCCGAGTCCGCCGGACGCCCCTGTGACCAGGGCGACCGGATGCTCGGGGCGAGGGCCGCCGATCTCCCCCGCACCGCTCATTTCGACACCCCACCCCACCTGAGGAGAACCGAGGCCCAGGTCATGCCCGCGCCGAACCCGGCGAGCAGGACCAGGTCCCCGTTTTTGACACGCCCCGCGTCGAGCGCCTCCGCCAAGGCGATGGGGATCGACCCCGACGCGGTGTTCCCGTACCGGTCCAGGTTGGTGACCAGGCGCTCCGGGTCGAGTCCGGTGTGGCTGAGGATCGAGTTGATGATGCGGATATTGGCCTGGTGCGGGACGATGTGGTCGACGTCGGCGGCCTTCACCTTGGCCGACTCCAGCGTGGCCCGCACCGTCTGGACCGAGAAGCGGACGGCGTTCAGATAGATCTCGTTGCCGTTGATCTTGGCGTAGTGGAGGCCCGCACGGACGGTGTCCTCGGTGGTGGGCATCCGGCTGCCGCCGGCCAGGACCTTCAGGCTGTCGGCCCGTGAGCCGTCGGCGCCGAGGTTCCAAGACAGCAGCCAGTTTTCCGGACTCGGCTTGAGCACGACCGCGCCCGCCCCGTCACCCACGAGGATCCCCAGGTCGCGATCGGCCGGGTTCACCGTGAGGGAGTGTGTGTCGGAACCGATCAGCAGAATCGGACGCGGATCCATGGCCATCAGGCCCACGGCCGTCACGAGCCCGTACACCCACCCGGAGCATTCGGCGTTGACGTCGTGCGCGCTGCCCGCGATCCCGAGACCGTGGTGCACGAAGGCGGACGTGGCCGGTGAGAGCTGCTCGGGCGTCGCCGTGGCCACGATGAGATGCGCGATGTCGGCGCCGGTCAGGCCCGCGCGCTCCAACGCGCGCCGACCGGCCTCGATCGCCAGGGAGGCGGTGGTCTGTCCCTCCTCCACGATCCGCCGCTCCCGGATCCCGCAGCGGCTGACGATCCACTCCTCGTCGACACCGAACCGCTCGGCCAGCTCGACACTGGTCAGCACTCGCTCGGGGACGGCCATGCCCCACCCGGCGATCTCGAAGCCGCTCATGGCGGGCTACTTCCCGGCGGCCGGCTGGGCGGCGAGCGCCATGAGCCGCTCGTGCAGGGTACGCAGCGTCGCCGTGTCGTCGATGTCCTTGAAGAGCGACTCGTCGGCGGGAATGTCGGGGTACTTGTTCTGGAAGCCGTACAGCCATTCCATCAGGTCCAAGGAGTCGACGTCCGCGATCTGCAACAGAGCGGCGTCGACGTCAACGGCCTCAGCACCCGACACGGCCTGCAGCTGGGTCGCCAGGTCCTCGACGGTGGGCAGTTCCATCAGCTTTCGCTCCTCACTCTTTGGCTCTGGGAGACCGGCGACGACCCGGCTCATCCGCGTCGCGCCTCCTGCCGGCCCTTGGTTCGGATGAAACTCCTGCCGGCGCAACGAACCCGCAACACCGGCGACGGGCCCTGAACCAGGGGCCTCACGGACGACTCGCCGCTCGCGCGCGGATCGCGGTGAGCGCCGGAAACGGGCCCTCGGAAAGCCGGTGTCCCCCGTGCCGCGCGGTTCTCGGGCGCCCTCTCGGCCTGCGCTCGAGGGCCGTCTTGCGCATCTGTTGCGAAGGTCGCGGTTACCTCGTACCACACCTGCAGTTCAAGCCTGAAGTGCGACGAGATGGGGCCAAGGATGACAACGGTCACGAGCAGGTCGGTGAACCCCGAGGTCGAGGCGATCAGACACCACTACGAGGTGAGCAACGAGTTCTATCGCCTTCTGCTCGGCCCGGCCATGATGTACTCCGGCGGCTACTGGAACGACGGGGAGGACCTGCGCGCCGCACACGAGACGGCGCAGGAGCGCAAGCTCGACACCTTCGCCGACATCGCCGGTGCCAAGGGAGCCGCCAAGGTACTGGACATCGGCAGCGGGTGGGGCACGATGCTCGACCGGCTGACCACCGTCCACAGGGTGGAGCAGGCGGTCGGCGTCACACTGAGCCGGACCCAGGCCGACTACGTCGCCGGGCTCGGCAACCCCAAGATCAAGGTCCATGTGGAGAGCTGGGAAGACCACAAGACCGACGAGCCCTACGACGCGGCCTTCTGCATCAACGCTCTTGAGCACTTCGTGCTGTCGAGCCTCACCCCGCGCGAGCGCATGAACCGGTTCCGGGAGTTCTTCGGCAAGTGCCACTCCCTGCTGAAGCCGGGCGGGCGGCTGGTCCTGCACATCATGACGGTCGAGAACCCGCCGCTGCAGCGCCGGATCATCGACGACCTGAAGTTCCTGCAGCGCGAGGAGTTCGCCGGGTGCTACATCCCGCACCTGCACCAGCTCACCGCGACCTGCGAAGGACTCTTCGAGGTCGCCGAGATCCGCAACGAGCGCGAGTCGTTCAGCCGGGCCTGCCGCGTCTGGCTGATGAACCTGGCCGATCGCAGGCAGGAGGCGGTCGCCCTGGAGAGCGAGGAGGTCGTGGCCCGCTTCGAGCGCTACCTCGACATCTTCGCCTACACGCTCGAGGACGGAATCTTCAACAACTTCCGCGTCGCCCTGACGCGGCGCGGCTGAGAGGAGTCACCGTGACGAGCACACTGGACTCCGGACGGGACGAAGCGCGAAACAACGGAACCGGAGGGGGCGCAGGACGCCCCGTCCCGCACGTCCGGGCGGCCGTGATCGGCACGGGGTTCTCCGGATTGGGCACGGCCATCCGGTTGCTTCAGGAGGGCGTCGACGACTTCCTCGTCTTCGAACGGGCCGACGAGGTCGGCGGCACCTGGCGCGACAATTCCTACCCCGGGTGCGCGTGCGACGTGATGTCGCTGCTGTACTCCTTCTCGTTCGCGCAGAACCCCAACTGGAAGACCACCTTCGGCAAGCAGGCCGAGGTGTTCGCCTACCTGCGCGACTGCGCCGACCGCTTCGGGGTACGCCCGCACATCCGCTTCGGTCACGACCTGCTCGCCGCCCGCTGGGACGACCTCAGGCGGCTGTGGCACATCGAGACCAGCCAGGGCGCCTACACCGCCCAGATCCTGATCACGGGCACGGGCTACCTGAGCGAGCCGATGATCCCGTCGCTGCCGGGCCTGGAGACCTTCCAGGGCAAGGTCTTCCACTCGGCCGGCTGGGACCATGACTACGACCTGGCGGGCAAGCGGGTGGCCGTGATCGGCACGGGCGCCTCCGCCATCCAGTTCGTGCCCAAGATCCAGCCCAAGGTCGCCCAGCTCGACCTGTACCAGCGGACCGCGCCGTGGGTCGCCCCCAAAGCGGACAAGACCATCACCGCGGGCCAGTTCTGGATGCGGCGGAAGGTGCCCGGCTACCAGAACTTCCGCCGGAACTTCAACATGTGGGGCCGCGAGGTGCTGGCCTTCATGCTCGCCCGGCCCAAGGTCGTCGAGAAGACGATCCAGGGCATGGCCAGCAAGCACCTGGTGAAGAGCATCCAGGACCCCGAACTGCGGGCCCGGCTCACCCCCGACTACGCCGCGGGGTGCAAGCGGCTGCTGTTCTCCAACGAGTACTACCCCGCGCTGTGCCAACCCAACGTCGAGCTGGTCACCAACGGCATCAGCCGGGTCGAGGCCGGGTCGATCATCACGGCCGACGGCAGCGTGCGGGAGGTCGACGCGATCATCTTCGGCACCGGGTTCCGCGCCACCGACCGCCCCGTCGCCCACCGGATCTGGGGTCGCGACGGCCTCCAGCTGGCCGACGCCTGGCGCGACACGATGTCCGCCTACGTCGGCACGACGATCGCCGGCTTCCCCAACCTGTTCATGCTGCTCGGCCCGAACACGACTCTCGGGCACTCCTCCCAGACCGTGATGATCGAGGCGCAGATCGCCTACGTGGTCGACGCGCTGAAGCAGATGGGCAAGCGGGGCCTCGCCAGCGTTGAGGTCCGTCCCGAGGTGCAGACGGCCTACAACAAGCGGCTCGACACCCGCCTGGAAGGCACGGTGTGGAACGCCGGCAACTGCAGGAGCTGGTATCTCGACGACAAGGGCCGCAATCCCTCGATCTGGCCCACCTACACCTGGCGCTTCCGTAGTCAGACCAAACGGTTCGACATGCGGTCCTACCAGCTCGCGACCTCCGTCGGCGCCGGCGTGCCCGCCGGGGCGGCAGCGGCGAATCCGTGACGATATGGAGAGACAGATGACCGGCACGATTTCCCGGCGCGGCCTTCTCAAGGGGACCGCGGCGGCCGTGGTCGGGTGGAGCGTGGTGAACGCCACCTGGGTCACCGCGGCCAACGCCTCGGGTTCCGGAGTGGTCCCGGTGCCCCGGCTCGACGGGACGCTGGAAACCACGCCCGCCGTACTCGGCAGGTTCTCGCACGACTTCGGGAACCTGGTCGCCACGACGCCGAAAGCCGTGCTCCGGCCGGGCTCGGTGCAGGACATCGTGAAGATGGTGAACTACGCCCGCCAGCAGGGCCTCAAAATCGCCATGAACGGCCAGAGCGGGAACGGCGACGACATCGAGTCGCACTCCAGCTACGGGCAGGCGGCGGTCCCCGGCGGCATCGCGATCGACGCGCGATCGCTTTCGAGGATCCACAGCATCGGCGACGGCAACGCGGTGGTGGACGCCGGTGTCACCTGGGCCGCCCTGACGGACGCGGCCCTGGCCCGCGGCAAGACGCCGCCCTCGCTGACCGACTACCTCTACCTGTCGGTCGGGGGCACGGTGAGCGTCGGCGGCATCGGCGGCACGGTCCAGAAGTACGGTCTGCAGTGCGACACGGTCCAGGAGATCGAGATCGTCACGGGCGACGGCAGGCTGCTCACCGCCTCCTCGACCGTCCGGCCCGACCTGTTCAACGCCGCGCTGGCCGGTGGCGGCCAGGTCGGGATCATCGTGCGCGCGAAGGTCAAGCTGATTCCGGCACCGGCCCGCGCGCTGGTGATCAGCCTGTTCTACAACGACCTCGGCACCTACCTCGCCGACCAGGAGAAGATCCTGCAGGACGGGCGGTTCAGCCACCAGTCGGGCGAGATCGTCCGCAAGGCCGACGACTCCGGCTGGCGGTACAGGATCGAGGCGGTGAGTTACTACACGCCGCCCTCGGCTCCCAACCAGGCGGCGCTGCTGGCGGGCCTGCGCGACGACCGCGCCTCCCTGGAGGTCTCCGAGTACGGCTACCGCGACTGGGTCTTCCGGCTGGATCCCTTCGAGGCGTTCCTGAAGGAGGGCGGTTACTGGTCGCAGCCGAAGCCCTGGCTGAGTCTCGTGCTGCCCGCCTCGCAGGTGCAGCGGTTCGTCAACACGGTCGTCGCCGAGCTCACCCCCGCCGACCTGGGCGTGGGTTTCTCGATCCTGTACCCCTTCCTCCGTTCCAAGCTCACCCGTCCGCTCTTCGCCCTGCCTGGCTCGGCCGATCAGGTCCTGTATCTGTTCGACCTGCTGCGCTTCCCGTATCCCAACGACCCGGGCATCCAGGGCATGCTCGCCGCGAACCGGCGGCTTTACGACCTGGCCGTTTCGCTGGGCGGTAAGCGTTATCTGGTCGGCGCCATCCCCGGCATGACCGGGGAGGACTGGCGGCGTCACTTCGGTCCGTCCTGGAACCAGCTGGTGAACGCGAAACGGTGCTACGACCCCGCAGGCGTACTGACACCGGGTCAGGGCTTCTTCTCCTGACCGTCCTCCGCCACCCGCGCGCCCGCGACGCGATCGCGGGCCCCCGACCTGCGTCGCTCCCGCGCGGCGCGCGGGTGGCGATCGTCCCACGGTCCGTCCGAACCGGTCCGCCACCTCCATGGAGGCTCCCATGAACGGCTACGACCTCATCGACGAGGCGTTCATCGACACCTCACCCGATGTCGTGTGGAAATTCCTCATCGCCGAACTGCGCGGTGCGGCCCGCTGGTGGGTCCCGCACAACACCTTCGAACCCGGCTCGGTGCCGCCCGACCAGGTCGGCGGAGAGGTCCGGGTGACCGTGCACACCAAAGGAGTCGACAAGGGCGGCATGAAACTGAGGTTCTCCAGCCGCACGCGTATGGCCGACCCCGAACGACGGCTGGCGGCCGACTACTTCGAGGGCGTCTTCCTCGGATCGAACGAGTTCGTCCTGGATCCGGTGGACGGCGGGCGGCGTACCCGCTTGTCGATGCGCTTCAACGCAACACCCCAGGGGTTCCTGCGCCAGTTGTCCCGCGTCGCCGACCTCGGGCTGCAGCACTCGAAGGCGACCCAGGAGGCCTTCGCCAACCTCAACGCCCTCGTCGGCGGAGAGCCCGCGTCCGGCCGGAGCACGCGATGAGCGTAACCGACGGCAACACCGCCGCCAGAACGACCGAACACGTCGTCCGGACCGACGACGGCGCCAAGCTTGCCGTCACCGTCCGTGTCCCCTCGCTTCGCGTGATCGGCTCCACGGTCGTGCTCTCCCACGGCTGGGCGGCGAGCCGGAGAATGTGGCAGGAGGTGGCCGACCGCCTCCTGGCCAAGGGACACAGTGTCGTCCTGTACGACCAGCGGGGCCATGGACGTTCGACTCTCGGACGCTCCCCCATCGGCGTCGAACGGCTCGGCGATGACCTGGCCACGGTGCTTGCCGCGTTCGACACCAGGAACGCCGTCGTCGCCGGGCACTCCGGGGGTGGCTTCGCCGCCATGAGCTTCGCCGTCCGCGATCCCGGCCGCGCCTCCATGCGGCTGCGGGGCCTCGTGCTGGTGGCGACCGCCGCCCACGACCAGGACACCCCCGACGGGGAGGTGCGGATGATGGGAAACCGGTTGTTCAGCTGGGCGTTGTCCCGCCCCTGGCTGGGACGGCGGCTCCTGGGCCAGACCATGGGCCCTCAGCCCGACCGCGCCGCCCTCGAAACCAACCGGCGGATGTTCGCGGCGACCGCCGCCCGGGTACGAGCCGACTGTTTCCGGTCGTCCCGGGGGATGGACCTGCGGGCAGGCCTCATGTCGGTGGCCGTGCCCGCCGTGGTGCTCGCCGGCGACGCCGACCGGGTCATCGCCCCGAAACTCGGGGAAAGCATCGCCATGACCATGCCGAACGCCCGCTTCGAGCGGGTGCCCGGCGCCGGGCACATGCTGCCCCTCGAAGCACCTGACCGCGTCGCCAGAGCGATCGTCGAGCTGGCCGACCGCTGAGCCCGGCGCCCCGCAAACGTCCACGGATGAAGACGGCCGCCTCGACCAATTCCCCGGTGGAGGCGGCCGGCTTTTTTGTTTCGACCCTGACGGGCAGCAAGACACCCCCGCCCGCCTCGCCCGCG